>CAZRLI010000070.1:0-8653 GCA_964600535.1 uncultured Steroidobacteraceae bacterium
TCACCTACGGCAACGCATCGGGCCCGCCGCCGGCCATCTCGCCGCTCGAGCTCGCCAGGCGCGGCTCACTGTTCCTGACGCGGCCGTCGCTCTTCGCCTATGTCGCCGAACCCGCGGACCTCGCGGCCGCGGCGCGCGAGCTCTTCGCCATGGTGGTGAAGAAGAAACTCCGCGTGCGCATCGGCCAGCGTTATGCGCTCGCCGATGCCGCGCAGGCGCACCGCGACCTCGAGGCGCGCCGCACCACGGGGTCGACGGTGCTCGTGCCGTGACGCGCGCGGCCGCGGCGTGGGCGGTGCTCGCGCTGACCGGCCTGGCGCTCTTCGGCAACTACTACGTCTACGACTCGATCGGTCCGCTCGCCGAGCAGCTGTCGCGCGAGCTCGGGCTCAGCGATACGCAGATCGGCACGCTGAACGCGATCTACAGCGTGCCGAACATCGTGCTGGTGTTCGTCGGCGGCATCCTGGTCGACCGCTACGGTCCCGGCCTCGTCACGTTCTGGACTTCGCTGATCTGCCTCGCGGGGGCGGCGCTCACCGCGATCGGCACGCCGTTCCCGGTGATGGCCGCCGGCCGGCTGATGTTCGGCATCGGCGCCGAGACGATGATCGTCGCGACGATCGTCGCGCTCGGCATCTGGTTCGCGGGCCGCCAGCTCGCGTTCGCGATGGCGCTCTCGATCAGTTTCGCGCGCGTCGGCTCATACGCGGTCGACGTGTCACCCGTCTGGGCATCGGGCGCCTACGCCTCGGGCTGGCAGGCCCCGCTGTGGCTTGCGGCCGGCATCATGTGCGCCGGCGTGATCGGGGCCTTCCTCTACTGGCGGCTCGAATCGACGGCGGCCGCGCGCGGCCTGCAGGTGCTCGGCCTCTCGCGCGAGCGGATCGAGCTCTCGAAGCTGGCGCAGTTCAGCCGCGGCTACTGGTATGTGCTCGCGTTGTGCGTGCTCTTCTACTCGGTCATCTTTCCCTTCAGGAGCACCTTCTCGATCAAGTACTTCCAGCACACGGGCGGGCTTTCGCTCGAGGCGGCGAGTGTCCTCAACAGCTACGTGTTCCTCGCGGCGGTGTTCGCGACGCCGCTCTTCGGCTTCCTGAACGATCGTGTCGGCCGCCACGGCCTGTTGCTGACACTCGGCGCGGCGCTCCTGGCGGCGGCGTTCTACGTGCTCGGCGCGACGGACCTCTCCCCGGGGGTCAGCACGGCGCTGATCGGTGTCGCGTTCTCCCTCGTGCCGGCGGTGCTGTGGCCCGCGGTCACGCTGCTCGAGCCACCGCAGCGGCTCGGCACCGCCTACGGCTTCATGACGATGGTGCAGAACATCGGCATGGCGGGCGCGAACTTCGCGGCTGGCGCGCTCAACGACGCGAATGGCGCGGGCGCCGCGCATCCCGCGGGCTACCAGCCGATGATCGGGTTCTTCGGCGTGCTGTCGCTGCTCGCGATGGTCTTTGCCGCGCTCTTCTGGCGCTATCGATCGAAGATCACGACCTGACGCACCGCCTCGCCGCGCGCGAGCCGGTCGAAGCCGGCATTGATGTCATCGAGCGCGAGACGGTGTGACAGCAGCCGGTCCACCGGCAGGCTTCCGGCGCGATACCATCCGATGTAGCGCGGGATGTCGCGCGCCGGGTCCGCGCTGCCGAGGTAGCTGCCCCTGATCGTGCGCTCCTCGGCGACGATGCCGACCTGCGGCACCGCGAACATCGCCTGCGGGTGAGGCAGGCCCGCGGTCACCGTCGTGCCGCCGCGCCGCGTGATCGCGTACGCAAGCTCCATCGCTTGCGTCGAGCCCGCCATCTCGAAGGCGTAGTCGACGCCGCCGCCCGTCAGCTCGCGCGCCCTGGCGATGACCCCGGGATCCGCCGCGTCGAGCGCGTGCGTCGCGCCGAGCTCGCGCGCGAGCGCGAGCTTCGCGGGCGAGAGGTCGATCGCGAGCAACATGCCCGCGCCCTGCGCGCGCGCGCCGAGCAGCGCCGCGAGGCCCACGCCGCCGAGCCCGATCACGGCGGTGCGGCTGCCCGCGCGCATTTGCGCGGTGTTGACGACGGCGCCGACGCCGGTGAGTACCGCGCAGCCGAAGAGGGCGGCCTCCTCGAAGGGCAGCGCGCGATCGACGCGCACCAGCGAGCGACGCGAGACGACCGCGCGCTCGGCGAAGGCGGAGACGCCGAGATGGTGCCGCAGCTCGCCGGCGCCACGGTGCAGGCGCCGCGCGCCGCCGAGCAGCGTGCCCGCGGCATTGCTCGCGGCGCCGGGCTCGCACAGGGCCGGGCGCCCGTCGCTGCAGGGCCCACAGGCACCGCAGCTCGGGACGAAGGTCGTGACCACGTGATCGCCGACCGCGAGGTCCGTGACACCTTCGCCGAGCGCCTCGACGACGCCCGCCGCTTCATGGCCGAGCGCCATCGGCAGTGGGCGCGGCCGGTTGCCGTCGATCACGGAGAGGTCGGAATGACAGAGCCCCGCGGCGCGCATCGCGACCAGGACCTCGCCCGCGCCGGGTGGATCGAGATCGATCTCCGCGATCGTGAGGGGGCGCGAGCTCGCATAGGGAGGGGGCAGGCCCATCGCTTCGAGCACGGCGGCGCGCGTCTTCATGGCTACAATTGTGGCATGAGTGACTCCCCGCCCCGCCCCGTGGCACCTGTCCGCGGCGATTTTCCGGTGTATCGCACGATCGCGACGCGCTGGATGGACAACGACCACTACGGCCACGTCAACAACGTGGCGTACTACTCGTACTTCGACACCGCCGTGAATGGCTGGCTGATCGACGCGACCGGCGTCGACATCCGCGGACTACCCGCGATCGGCCTCGTCGTCGAGACCGGCTGCCGCTATTTCAAGCCGCTGTCGTTTCCCGACGCGCTCGAAGCGGGCCTCGCGATCGAGCGCCTCGGCGCGAGCAGCATCACCTACCGCCTCGGCATCTTCCGCCGCGGCGAGGCGGATTGCGCCGCCGCCGGGAGATTCGTGCATGTGTACGTGGACGCGACAACGCGCCGGACAACCGCTGTGCCCGAAGTGGTTCGCCGCGCGGTGAGCGGGATAGTCGTCACGCGAAGTTCGTAGCGTGCTGTGGTTGCGGGTGCGGAATCGTCCGCCTCCTGACGGGTCGAGCGCATCGTCTTCGACGATGTCCCCTCGGGGCGGCGGCGCTCGGCGCATGTTGTAGTCAGAAGCAGGATCCTCGCGGTCGCCTCGCTCTGACCGCCACCCCTCGGCGCTCTCCACGATCGTCGGCAGACGATTCCGCGCCAGGGTGCCCGCAGCTCACGGCTCGCAGCTGCGACCTGCATACCTGGCGAATCGAGGCGAGCGACCGTGCGCGCGGGCCAGCAGCGCGGCGACTCTATCGTCGACGAACGTAGAGAGCGCCGAGGAGCAGCGAGCTGCGCCCGGCGGCCACCGCGAGTTCCGATTCCGACTACTTGATGCGCCGGGCGCCGCTGCGACGAGGGGACCGCCGAAGGCGGCGCTCGACGCGAGAGGAGACGATAGAGTCGCTGCGCCTTCGGCCCCGCGCCCCCGTCGCCTGCCGCGCTCAGCCGAACCGGTCCGGAGAATACAGCCCGATCGGCACGGGCGGCTCGCGGCCGGCGATCAGGTCGCTGATCACCCGCCCGGTGCCCGGCGCGAGGCTCACCCCCAGCATCGCGTGCCCGGTCGCCAGCAGCACATTGTCGGCGCGCCGCGTGCGGCCGATGTACGGCAGTCCGTCGGGGCTGCAGGGTCGCAAGCCGGCCCAGGGCTTGATGCCGGCGAAATCGGCCGGGCCGAACTGGGGGAAGTAGCGGGGAATCGCCTCGAGCATCGGCGCGATCCGTCGCGGGTCGATCGAGCGGTCGAGGCCGCAGAGCTCCATGGTGCCGGCGAAGCGCACTGCCGGGCCCATCGGCGTCACCGCGATGCGCGCTTCCGAGAGAATGGCGCAGGCGCGTGGCCGCACGCGCGGTCGCTCGAGCGTGAAGCTGTAGCCCTTGCCCGACATCAGTGGCAGCGGCAGGTCGATCGCGCGCGCGAGCGCGGCGGACCCCATGCCGCCCGCGATGACGAATTCGTCGCCGCCGATCTCGCCCGCGGCGGTCGCCGCCGCAGCGATGCGCGACCCCGTCCGCCTGAAGCCCGTGACTTCGGCATGCCAGTGCAGCTCGACGCCCGCTTCGGCGAGGCCCGCGACCAGCGTGGCGACCACGCGCTGCGGCACGGTGTGCGCATCGAGCGGATAGCGGACCGCGCCCGCCACTTCGAGGTCGAGGTCCGGTTCGAGCGCGGCAGCGGCGTCGCGATCGAGGACCTCGACCGGCATGCCGAGGCGCTGCGCCATCCGCGCGGCGCCCTCTTCTTCGCGCAGCGCGTGCGCGCTGCGGCACAGGACCAGCATGCCGTGCTCGGCAAGCGGCACGCCCTGCGGCCACAGCAGCGTGAGCGCCTCGTAGCCGCGCCGGCTCAGCAGCGCGAGGTCGCGCAACACCGGCGCGGCGCGCGCGACGCGCGCGCTGCGCGCCGCGCGCAGGAACTGCCAGCACCAGCGCAGGTACCCGGGGTCGAGCCGCGGCGCAACGCGCAGCGGGCTGCGCGGGTTCGCGAGCGAGAGCAGGCCGATCTTCACCGAGCCCGGCGAGGCGAGCGGCACGAAGTGGCTCGGCACGATCATGCCCGCGTTGCCGAGCGAGCAGCGGTCGCCATCCGGCGCCCCGCGGTCGACCAGCGCGACGTCATGCCCGTCCTGTGCCGCGTACCACGCGGTCGCGAGTCCCGCGATGCCGCCGCCGATCACGACGACGCGTCGCGGCGGGGGCAGCCGGGCGCTCACCCGGGTGACCTCGCGCTCACGGTGCGACCCGGATGCCGTGGGCGTGCGGGTCCGTCGGGTCGACCACCAGCATCGCCTCGGCGGTCACCCAGGCCTTGCCGGTGATCGTCGGGACGATGCGCTCGCCGGCGCGCTCATAGCACGCCTCGAACACGCTGCCGGTGATGCTCGCCTGCCGCCACACTTCGCCCGGTGCGAGGTGGCCGTCGGCCGCGAGGCAGGCGACCTTCGCGCTCGTACCCGTGCCGCAGGGCGAGCGGTCATAGGCGCCCCCGGGGCACAGGACGAAGTTGCGCCGCTCGTCCGACAGCTCGACGTGATCGATCTGCGCACCGCCGGCGCCGGTGACCCCCGCGCGCGCGAGGGCGCGCTTCACGCGCTCGCAATATTCGCTGAGCGCCGCGGCGCGCGACAGCGCCAGCTCCTGCCCGTGGTCCTCGCAGATGAAGAACCAGTTGCCGCCCCATGCGACATCACCGGTGACCCGGCCGTGCCCTTCGACGTCGATGCGCACGCCCTGCGCGTGGCGGTATGCCGGCACGTTGCGCACCGATACGGTGTTGGCGTCGTGCAGCTTCGCCGTGACGACGCCCACCGGGGTCTCGATGAGGTGCTCGCCCGGCACGAGCCGGCCGAGCCAGGCGAGCGTGACCACGGTGCCGATGGTGCCGTGGCCGCACATGCCCAGGTAGCCGGCGTTGTCGAAGAAGATGACTCCGGCCGCGCAGCGCGGATCGACGGGCGGCGTGAGCAGGGCACCGACCAGTGCCTCGGAGCCACGCGGTTCGCCGACGAGGGTGGTGCGAAACGCGTCGTGCCTGGCGCGCAGCGCCGCCACGCGGTCGGGCAGCGGCCCGGTGAGCACCGGCCCGCCGTCGATCACGACTCGGGTCGGTTCGCCGCCGGTGTGCGAATCGACGACATGGATCTCCATGGAGGGCGTCAGCGTGCCCGCGGCCGCGGCTTGCGTGCCCTGGACGGCAGCTTCGGGCGGTTCTCGAGCCCGGCGTGGATCACCTTGAGGGTGCGTCGGCGCTCTTCCTGGACGAGCACCCGGCGCGGTGCGCGCACCCATTCGGCGCCGAGGCCGGCCTCCTGGATCGCGAGCTTGATGTACTGCACGAACTTCAGGTGCGTGTCGAGGTGCGCGAGCGGCGTGAACCAGCGGTACAGCGGCAGCGCGGCATCGATCTCGCGGGCGACCGCGAGATCCCACAGCCGCTGGTTTTCCTCGGGAAAGGCGAGGCCGATGCCGGCGATCCAGCCGTCGGCGCCGAGCACTGCGCTCTCGAGCGCGAGGTCGTCGACGCCGGCGAACAGCACGTAGCGGTCGCCGACTGCATTGCGCAGGTCGGTGAGGCGGCGCACGTCGCCCGAGGATTCCTTGATCGCGACCAGGTTCGGCACTGCGGCGAGCTCGGCGAACATCGCGGGCGTGATGTCGACGTGGTACGCAAGCGGGTTGTTGTAGCAGATGATCGGCAGCTGCGTGGCACGCGCGACGTCGCGGTAGTGCAGCATGGTCTCGCGCGGGTCGGCGCGGTAGATCATCGCCGGCAGCAGCATCAGGCCGTCCGCGCCGAGGCGCTCCATGTCGCGCGCATACTGTTTGGCTGCCGCCGTGCTCGTTTCGACGACCGTCGCGATCACCGGCACGCGCCCGGCCGCGGCCTCGATGGCGGCGGCGACGACCTGCCGCTTCTCCTGCGGCGTGAGCGTCGCGTTCTCGCCGAGTGATCCGAGCATCACGATCCCGGCCGAGCCGCTCGCGATCATCCGCTCGATGTGGCGCGCGGTCGCGTCGAGGTCGAGTGATTCGTCGCGATGGAACTGGGTGGTCATCGCCGGGAAGACGTCGCGCCAGGGAATCGTCATCGGCTCACCTCACGAGTCGCAGGTTGCGGGCAGTCCGCCCGACGCCGAGTGCGCCGCTGCGCACCACCTCGAGCGAGTCACTGTGACGCGCGAGGTCGGCGATGAATTCGTTGATCTCGGCCTCGCTGGCCGTCAGCTCGACCACGAAGCCGTCGGGTGCCGGGTCGAGTACGCGCCCGCCCGCGCGCACGACGTAGCCGCGCACCGCGTCGGTGTCCTGCGGGGCGAGGCGCAGCTTGAGGAGCGCGAGCTCGCGCTCGATGTGCTCGCCGTCGGTGAGGTCCTCCACCGCGACCACGTCGATCAGCTTCAACAGCTGGTTCGCGATCTGCTGCAGCACGGCGTCCGAGCCGCGCGTGACGAGCGTGATGCGCGAGACGGTCGGGTCGTCGGTGGCCGCGACGGAAAGCGACTCGATGTTGTAGCCGCGGGTCGAAAAGAGGCCCGCGACGCGCGTGAGCGCGCCCGCCTCGTTCTGCAGGAGGATGGCGATGATGTGACGCATGGTTTTCCGGCGAAAAGGAGCGCCCGGAAGAATACACCGGGCGGACGCTCCGGCGCCGCGGATTTGCGCTGCGCCGGCAAGCTGCTAACCTCGCAGATCCCCTTGGCAGAGCGACGCGACCCCCCCGATGAGCGACACGGTCATAATGCCCCGCCCGCAGGTTCATCCGCTGGCCGGCCAGGCCATGACCGGCGCCCAGATGATCGTCCAGGTCATCGCCGACGAGGGTACCGCCGCGATCTTCGGCTACAGCGGCGGGGCGATCCTGCCCACCTACGATGCCGTGTTCCTCTACAACGAGGCACAGCAGCTCGCCGGCGGCCGGCAGATCCCGCTGATCGTGCCGGCCAACGAGCAGGGTGCCGGTTTCATGGCGGCCGGCTACGCGCGCTCGAGTGGCGGCGTGGGGGTTGCGCTCGTGACCTCGGGTCCCGGCGCCACCAATACTGTCACCCCGATCCGTGACTGCATGGCGGATTCGGTGCCGATCGTCGTGATCTGTGGCCAGGTGCCCACCGCCGCGATCGGTTCGGATGCGTTCCAGGAGGCGCCGGTCGCTTCCATCATGGGTGCCGTCGCGAAGCACGTGTTCCTGGTGACCGACCCGACGAAGCTCGAGGCCACGGTGCGCACCGCGTTCGAGGTCGCCCGGACGGGCCGCCCCGGCCCGGTCGTGATCGACGTGCCGAAGGACGTGCAGAACTGGCAGGGCGAGTATCGCGGCCACGGCACGCTGCCCGTACCCGGTTACCGCAGGCGCATGGACCGGTCCGCCGCGTGCGCGCTGGCGGACAGCGACGCGACGCGCTTCTTCGAACTGCTGGCGGCCTCCAGGCGCCCGCTCATTTACGCCGGCGGTGGCGTCGTCAGCGGCGAAGCCGCCGCGGCGCTGCGCGAGTTCGCGGCGAGCTTCGACGTGCCGGTGGTCACGACCCTGATGGGCATCGGTGCGATCGACACGACGGACCCGCTCTGCCTGCGCATGCTCGGCATGCACGGCGCGGCCTTCGCCAACTATGCAGTCGAGGACTGCGACTTCCTGATCGCGGTCGGCGCGCGTTTCGACGATCGCGTCGCCGGCGACCCGCAGCGTTTCGCGGCGCGCGCGCAGGCCATCGCGCAGCTCGACATCGATCACGCCGAGATCAACAAGGTGAAGCGCGTGCAGTGGAGCCACGTGGGGCCGCTGCGCGAGGCGCTCGCGGCGCTCATCGCGGCGGGCCGGCGCGGTGGCGTGCAGGCGGACCACGCGGCCTGGCGCGCCGAGCTCGGCGAGCTGCGTCGCGTGCACGCGATGAACTACGACCGCGCGAGTCCGCTGATCCAGCCGTACTACGTGATCGAGGAGATCGCGCGGCTCACCAGGGGGGAGGCCATCGTCTCGACCGGGGTCGGGCAGCACCAGATGTGGGCGGCGCAGTACTGCGATTTCCGCGAGCCGCGCCTGTGGC
>CAZRLI010000071.1:0-8651 GCA_964600535.1 uncultured Steroidobacteraceae bacterium
CGAATTTCCGGAGCGCCCGGGCGCGCTGATGCGCTTCCTGCAGGCGGTCGGTACGCGCTGGAACATCAGCCTGTTCCACTACCGCAACCACGGTTCCGACTACGGCCGCGTGCTCGCGGGCATCCAGGTGCCGCCGGCCGAACGCAGGGATTTCGAGCTGCATCTTGCCGAGCTGCATTTCGAGTACGCGGACGAGACCGACAATCCCGTCTACCGGATGTTTCTCGGCGCGTGAGCGAGTCCGTCGAGTCCGCCTACCTGCCGCGACGCCAGCCCGCACACGAGGACCTCGTGCTGCGCGGCCTGCGCCATCGCGTGACCCGCTGGGGGTCGCCTTCGGCCGCGCCGATCGTGCTGCTGCATGGCTTCCTCGACGCCGCGGACAGCTGGCAGTTCCTCGTCGACGCGCTCCCCGACGACTGGGACTTCGTCGCGCCCGACTGGCGCGGCTTCGGCGGCAGCGACTGGCAGCCGGGCGGTTACTGGTTCCCGGACTACCTCGCCGACCTCGAGGCGCTGCTCGACCGGGTCGCGGCCAGCGCGCCGGTACGCCTCGTCGGGCACAGCATGGGCGGCAACGTCGCGGCGCTCTACGGTGGTATCCGCCCGGGCCGCATTGCGTGGACCGTGAACCTCGAGGGCTTCGGTTTGCCGGCGAGCAGTCCGCAGGAGGCGCCCGATCGCTACGCGCGCTGGCTCGACGAGCAGGCGCGGCGGCCCCGGCAGACCGGCTACGCGACGCAGGACGATCTCGCGGCCTACCTTCGCTCGCGCAACCCGCGCCTCACCGCGCCGCGGGCCGCATTCCTCGCGCGCGCCTGGACGCGTCCGTCGGGTTCACGCTACCGGCTCGCGGCCGATCCGCGCCACCGGGTCGTGAACCCCGTGCTGTATCGGCGTGAGGAAGCGGAGGCCTGCTGGCGCCGCGCCACGGCGCCGATGTTGCTGCTGCTCGGCGGGCTGTCCGAGAATCGCGCGCGCCTCGGCGCGGGGGGCTCGGACGACTATTTCCGTTCGGTCTTTCCGCACCTCACCCTCGAGACGCTCGCCGGCGTCGGCCACATGATGCACCATGAGGCGCCCGAGGCCGTCGCGCGCTGCATCGAACGATTCGTCGCCACGCAGGTCTCACCCGCTTCATGAAGTGGCCGGGATTGCACCGCGATCATCCGCTGCACCTGCCGTACAAGTGGGCACGGCGCGTCGTGATCACGGTCACGGGGTTTACCGTGCTGCTGGTCGGCATCGCGCTGATCGTGTTGCCCGGGCCCGCGTTCATCGTGATCCCGGCCGGGCTCGCGATCCTCGGGCTCGAATTCGCCTGGGCGCGCCACACGCTGCGCGCGCTCAGGAAACGCGGCGCGATCATCGTCGCCGCGGCCCGGTCCCGGCTGCGCTAGCTGGCGCGCGCGGCGGCGGGCTGCAGCGCGGACTCGAGCAGCGCGCGGAATTCCTCATGTGTCTTGGCGCCCTGCACGCGCCTGACGACCTTGCCGTCGCGCCCGAGCAGGTAGGTCGTCGGCAGCACCTCATTCCACGCCGGGTCGACCACGCTCGCGATCGCATCGAGTTCGCGCTCGCTGCGCAGCCAGGTGCGGAACGCGGGGAAATACTTCGCGTGAAAGCCCGCGACGCGCTCGCCGTCGTCCGGCTCGTCCATCGACACGCCGATCAATGCGACGCCGCGCGCTGCGAACTCCTTCTCGAGGCGCAGCAGGTCGGGGATCTCGCGCAGGCAGGGCGCGCACCAGGTGGCCCACAGGTTGAGCACGACCACCTTGCCGCGCTGCGCGTCGAGGAGCCGGCGAAGCTCGGCTGCGCTGACGCGCGCGATGGCCGGGGCGCCCGCCGCCCCGGCCGCGGGTGCCGGCGCCGCCAGCAGGCTGCCGAGGGCCGCACCGGCGGCCAGGAACTCCCGCCGCCTCATTGGATGTCGAGCGCGGTGGTGTAGATGCGATCGCCTTGCTGCCAGGCGATCTGCGCGCGACCGTCCTTGCGCGCAGCCAGCGCCGGCGTCTGCGTCATGCCCTCGCCCGCGGCCAGCTCGACCGGGCCGCCGACCGCGACGCCGTTGGCATCGAGCGCGCGGTAGAAGACGCGGCGCGGACCCTCGGTCTTGGCGTGCCAGGCGACCAGCACGCGCGCTCCGACCGCGACGACCGCCGGGGCGTCGCTGACCAGCGCACCGGGGTGCGCGGCGTAGGGCGTCGCGTAGGTCTTGCCGCCGTCGTTGGAGGTCGAAATCACCACGCCGGGCGGCGTGTCGGCGCCGTTGTGCACGGCCGTGTAGACGTGCTGGCCCTGCACGGCAATCGCCGTGGGCTTGAGCGGGCAGCCATTGAGGTGCCAGGGCGTGCCGCCGGTCGACACGCGCGCCGTGAACTGCCCGTGGTCGTCGGCGCGCCCGATGGTGCTCGAGCGAAGATCGCCGGCCGTCACCTGGCGCGAGGCGAGCAGCGGATGTGAGTCGGCGTCGAACGCCACATTGAGCTGGCAGCAGGGGCACACGTCGCCGGCGGCGAGGCGCTCCTCGGACCCGAAGGTCCGGCCATCGTCGCGCGAGACGACCCCGTAGACGCTGCCGTTGTCCGTGCCGCTCTTCATGTCGCGGGTATCGATCCAGATCACATGCACGTCGCCATTCGGCGCAACGCCGAGCGTGCCGAATGCCGCGACGCTCGCAAAGCCGCCGTGGATGACGGCGGACATGTCGGAATCGGTGATCGTGCTGAGGCGCCGCGGCACCTCGAAGGTCGCGCCGCCGTCGGTCGAGCGCGTGTAGCGGGCGGTCAGCACCGTCTTGCCAAGCTTCGCCTGCATCTCGTTCGCGGGGTAGGCGACGTGCAGCGTGCCCTGCGGCCCCCAGGCGGCTTTCGGCCGGCTGACGGCAAAGCCCCAGACCTCGTCGTCCTCGCGGTTGACGCGCACCGGCGCACTGAAGGTCGCGCCGCCATCCTTCGAGACGGCGACGTAGAGGTTCATCGAGGACAGGTGCGAATGCCCGCTCGCCGCCCGTTCGGCGGCCGCTGCCTTCGCGGTGGCGGACTCGGGGTTGCCCTTCGCGAGCCACAGCACCGCGATCTCGCCCTGCGGGCCGACGGCGACGTCCGGCGCGAGCGCGAGCTGGTCGGTGGTGCTGACGGCAACCGGCGCGGCCGGTGCCGTGAACGGCAAGGCTGCCGCAACCAGCGCGATGAGGGAGGCGGGGAACTTCGGCATGACGGGCCCTCCGGGAGGAACGGACCCCGATTCTAGGCCCCCCACGGCAAGTCCTGCGACAATGTCACGAATGGACGACCTCGCTTCCGCACCGTGGTTACGCCGGCTCCTCGTCGCGACGCTGCTCGCGGGCCTCGTCGTGCTCGCCTTCGAGGTGCTGAAGCCGTTCATCGTGCCGGTGATCTGGGCCGTGATCCTCGCGCACGTCACCTGGCCCCTCTATCGCAGGCTGCTCGCCCTCCTGCAGGGGCGGCGCGCGATGACCGCGCTGCTGATGACCATGGCGGTGACGCTGGCGATCGTGCTCCCCGCGGTCTGGCTCGTCGCGGTGATTCGCACCGAACTCGTGACCGCCTACGGCGCCTTCGCCGCCCAGCTCGCGCGCGGCGTTGAATTGCCGCACTTCGTGTTCGAGTTGCCGTGGGTCGGGCCCTGGCTCGAGGAGCTGCTCGCGCGCATTGCGCACGAGCCCGGCGCCCTCAATGCAGAACTGCGCGGCTGGTTCCAGCGCTCGGCGGGCGAGCTGAGCGGAGTGATCGGCGGCGTCGGTCGCAACATCGCGAAGCTCTTCATAGCGATGCTCAGCCTCTTCTTCATGTATCGCGACGGCGAGTCCTTCTCCGCGCAGGTGGTGCGCGTGCTGGAGAATTCGCTGGGCGCGCGCGTCCACGGCTACGTCGCCGCGATCAGCCAGACGGTGCGCGCAGTCGTGTACGGGCTGCTGGCCGCGGCGATCGCGCAGGGCACGATGGCGGGCATCGGTTACTGGGTCGCGGGCATCCAGGCGCCGATCGCGCTGGGCGCGCTCACGATAATCGCCGCGCTCATTCCATTCATGACACCCGCCGTCTGGGTGGGCGCCAGCGTCTGGCTCGTGATCAACGGCCGCCCGGTCGCGGGCGCGGGCCTGTTCCTGTGGGGCCTGCTCGCGATCAGCTGGATCGACAACATCGTGCGCCCCCTCGTGATCAGCAACGCGACCCGCATCCCGTTCCTCCTCGTGATGTTCGGCGTGCTCGGCGGCGTGGTGGCGTTCGGGCTCGTGGGCCTGTTCGTCGGCCCGGTGATCCTCGCCGTGCTGATGGCGGTGTGGCGGGAGTGGATTGCCGAGAAGGGCGCGGTGTAGGGCGCAGCCGCGCCGCGGGCCGCGTGCGACTACGCGTCGAGGAACGGCATGAACTCCCGCCCCCATTCGCCCGGATCGCGCGCGAGCGTGCGGAACGGCAGGTGCGGCAGTGCCTTCGAGGCGGCGATGGCGTAGTCGCGCATCGGGTCCCAGTCGGCGGCCGCCAGCAATGTCGCGACCTTCACCGTGCGCAGCCGCGTCCTGACCGGGTAGGCGAATTGCGCCCGATAGGCGCGCCACCACGAGTCCGGCGCGCGGAAGAGCTCGAGCACCCGGCGATGCACCATCTCCGGGTCGACATGGTTTGCCGTACGGATGATTCCCTCGCGCGTCGCGTTGTACCAGGGCCAGAAAAGCCCCTGGTCGCGGATGAAGTGCCAGGCCTGCAGCAGGTGCCCGCCGTGCCGGTCGGGGTGGATCGGCGGGGCGTACCGTGCGCGCAAGTCGGCCTGCAATGCCTTGTCGAAATACAGCGGTCCGGCGAGCACGAGCCGCCGCACGCGTCCTGGGGCGAGGTGGGCGAGTTCGAGGCCCACGAGGCCGCCGCCCCAGGCGCCGACGACGTCGCACTCGCGGATGCCGAGCGCATCGAGCGCGGTGCGCAGCGCCTTCGCGTATGCCGCGACCGTGACCGCACCCCGCGGCAGCGTGTTGTCGGACTCGCCATGCCCGGGCAGGTCGATCGCGACGACCGGCCGCCGGCCGATGAACGAGGTGGCGAGCGGCGCGACCGTGTCCGAGGACCCCGCGGCATCGTGCACGACGACGACCGTGCGTCCGCCGGCATCGTCGTTGCGGCGCACGCGCAGCTGTCCGCCCGGCACGTCGAGCATCTGCTTCCACAGGCGGCCCGGGATCGGGCGCGTCGCGACGGCCTTGGGCGCGGGGCTGGTGCGGGCGCGCCGCAGGTGCGCGAGCGCGAGATCGAGCGTGTCGGCGGGCGTGGCGCATTCACGGATCGTGACCCCATCGGCCGGGTCGAGGGCCCGCGGCAGATAGCGCGAAGTCGGGTCGGTGCGCGAGGCGGTCACGAGGGCCGGCACCGTCATGCGGCGCAGCGTCTCGGCGCTCGGCATCGTGAACGCCGCGCGATAGGCGACGCGGTAGTGGTCGCCCGCCCGCAGGAACTCGACGAGCCCGGACTGCAGTGCGTCGGGCGGCGGCAGGTTCAGGTCGAGACGGTCGGCGGCGTCCTTGCGGTACCAGGGGAAGAAGATCACCTGCTCGCGCATGCGGCTCCACAGCCACGCAAGGTGTGCGCCGTCCCAGCTCGGTGTGAACGGCGGCAGGTACTGCGCGACGAGCTCGGCGCGCTCCTCGCTGGTCGGGATCACGTAGCCGTTGGAAACCACGGTGTGCACGCGATCGGGGTGGTGGGCGGCGACCGCGGCGGCCAGCATGGCGCCCGTGTGGAAGCCGTAGAACGCGGCTTTCCCGACCCCGATGGCGTCGAGGAATTCGATCACCGCCTCGGCGAAGTCCGCCATTTCCGCATGCGTGACGCCGAGCGGGTCGGACAGCCCATAGCCCGGCGTGTCCGGCGCGATGCAGGTGAAGTGTCGCTGCCAGCGCTGCATCGTCGCGATCATGTCGCGCGAGGACAGCGGCGACTGGTGCAGCAGGATGAGCACGGGCCCCTTGCCCGTGCGGCGGTAGTGCACCTGGCGGGCGCCCCAGCGGCCGTCCTGGATCGTCGCGAAATGGCGGGTGATGCGGCTCGTGGCCATGGGCTCTCCGGTGGAAGTTGCGCCGGTTATCGTATGCTTTGCACCACTTCATGGAAGTCCGTAACTTCATCCGGCTGCCCACTTGAGCCCGCGTCGCCCCGCGTTCCTCGCGGCATTGCGCCACCGCGATTTCACCCGCTACGCCGCCGGGCGTTTCTGCGCGACGCTCGCGTGGCAGATGCTGAGCGTGGCCGTCGGCTGGCAGGTGTACGAGCTGACACGCGATCCGCTGGCGCTTGGCTTCATCGGCCTCGCCCAGTTCCTGCCGTTCCTCGGGCTCGTGCTGCCGGCGGGACAGGTCGCCGACCGCGCCGACCGGCGGCTGATCCTCGTGCTCGCCTATGGCGTCGAGGCGGGCTGCGTCGCGGTGCTGTTCGCACTCGCGCTCGCGGGCGCCGAGATCGTGTGGCCGGTTTTCGCCGCGATGGTCTTCTTCGGCGCAGGCAGGGCGTTCTGGATGCCCGCGGGGCAGGCGATCACGCCGAACCTGGTGCCGGCCGAGGACTTCAACGCTGCCGTGGCGCTCAATGCGGCGCTGTTCGAGATCGCGGTCATTGCCGGTCCCGCGCTGGGCGGCGTCCTGTACCTCGCGGGCGCCGAAGTCGTCTATGGCGCAGCCCTGCTGCTGATGCTGCTGGTCGTCGGGCTCATGCTGCGCATCCGCCCCGTCAGGGTGGTGCGTCCCGGGCACGACTTCCACCTGCGCGATGCGCTCGAGGGGCTGCGTTTCGTCTGGCATCACAAGCCGGTGCTCGGCGCAATCTCCCTCGACCTGTTTGCCGTGTTGCTCGGCGGCGCCACCGCGCTGCTGCCCGTCTACGCGAGCGATGTCCTGCATGTCGGGCCGGCCGGCCTCGGCCTGCTGCGCACGGCGCCGGGCATCGGGGCGGCGGTGACGGCGGCGCTGCTCGCGCTGTCCCCGCTGCGCAGCCACGTCGGCCGCTGGATGTTCTGCGGCACCGGCCTGTTTGCCGTGGCGACCGTCGTGTTCGGCCTCTCGACGAGCTTCTGGCTGTCGCTCGTTGCGCTCGTCGCACTCGGCGCGGGTGACATGGTGAGCGTCTATATCCGCCAGGTCCTGGTGCAGCTCGAAACACCGGATGCGACCCGGGGGCGCGTCAGCGCGGTCAACTCGATGTTCATCGGTGCGTCGAACGAGCTCGGCGAATTCCGCGCCGGCGTGAGCGCGCGGCTCTTCGGCGCGGTCCCGGCGGTCGTGTGGGGCGGGGTGGCCTGCGTCGGGGTCGTGATGGCGTACGTGGCCCTCTTTCCCTCGCTGCGCCGCCTCGACCGGTTTCCGAAGCCGAACCGCGGCTAGACGCGAAGACTGTATATCCGTACAGTCATGCCATGGCGAGGGTGCTCAAGGGACGCGGCGCGGTGTCGAGCCCGAAGGCGCGATTCGACGCGCACCACGGCGAACCCGTCGACGATGGCTGGTACGCCGAGCCGCTGCCCGACAGCGTTGCCACGCGCGTGCTGCCGGAACCGGCGCGTACCGTCATCACGCGCAACGCATCGCCGGACATCGGGTTTTCGCAGTCGATCAATCCCTACCGGGGTTGCGAGCATGGCTGCATCTATTGCTATGCCCGTCCCAGCCACGCCTACGTGGGCCTGTCGCCCGGGCTCGATTTCGAAACGAAACTCTTCTACAAGGCGCAGGCCGCCGCACGGCTGATCGAAGAGCTGTCCAGGCCCGGTTACGTGCCACGGACGATCATGCTGGGCGCCAACACCGACCCGTACCAGCCGCTCGAGAAGCGGCTGCGCGTGACCCGGTCCATCCTGGAAGTGCTGGATAAGTGCCATCATCCTGTCACGATCGTCACTAAAGGCGCGCTCATCGAGCGGGATCTCGACATTCTTGCGCCCATGGCCAGGCAGAACCTCGTGAGCGTCATGGTGAGCCTCACCACGCTGGACCCGGAGCTCAAGCGCCGGCTCGAGCCGCGTGCGGCCTCACCGCTGGCCCGGCTGGCCGCCATCCGGCGGCTGCACGCCGCCGGGGTGCCGGTCGGTGCGCTGATCGCACCCGTCATCCCGGCGCTGACCGACCATGAACTCGAGCGCCTGCTCGAAGCCGCCGCCGATGCCGGCGCGCGTTGCGCGGGCTATGTCGTCCTGCGCCTGCCGCACGAGCTGAAGGACCTCTTTCGCGAATGGCTTGCGACGCACTATCCCGAGCGCGCACGGCACGTGCTGTCGCGCATCCATTCGATCCGCGACGGACGCGACAACGACCCCGCCTTCGGCAGCCGCATGCGGGGCAGTGGCGTCGATGCAGCGCTGCTCGAGCGGCGCTTCGAGCGGGCGACACGGCGCCTCGGCCTCGACCGCCGCATGGGCGTCGCCCTCGACAGTTCGCGCTTCGAACGGCCACGCGCCGGCCCGCAGCTCGAGTTGGGGCTCTGACAGCGCCCCCTGCCATGCGACGAACGGGAACCCGGATGTCGCCGACCGGTCTCAAAGCCATATCGACCCCGTGGCATACTCCGGGTACCCATGATGTCCAGGGCCGCAACACCGATCGCCGTCGCGGGGCTGCTGAGCCTCGCCGGCTGCATGCAGGCGCGCAT
>CAZRLI010000072.1:0-8631 GCA_964600535.1 uncultured Steroidobacteraceae bacterium
GTCAGCAGGAACACCCCGCCGCCACCACGCTCGAACTCGAGCCAGGTGAACGGCAGGCGCGGGAACTGCCGGCGCACGAGCGCCTCGGAATTTCCCACCTCGACCACGAGTATGCCGCGGGGGCGCAGGTGGCGCGCCGCCTCGCGCAGGATCACGCGCACGGAGTCGAGGCCGTCGTCTCCCGCGGCGAGCGCGCCACGCGGCTCGTGCCAGTACTCGGGTGGCAGGACCGCGAGCTCCTCGGCCCCGACATAGGGCGGATTCGACACGATGATATCGTACGCGCGACCCGCCAGCGCCGCGAAATGATCCGAACAGACCAGGCGGACGCGGCGCCCGAGCCGGTGGCGACGCACGTTCATGGCGGCCACTTCGAGGGCCTCGGCGGAAATGTCGGAGGCGTCCACGCGCGCGCGCCGGAAGGCCTTCGCGCAGGCGATCGCGATGCAGCCGGAGCCGGTCCCGAGGTCCAGGATGTCGCGCACGCGCCGCGCATCGATCCACGGCGCAAAGCGTCGTTCGATCAGCTCGGCGATCGGCGAGCGCGGAATCAGCACGCGCGCATCGACGTGCAATGGCAGGCCGGCGAACCAGGTCTGGCCGGTCAGGTACACGGCGGGCACCCGTTCACGGATGCGCCGCTCGAGCAGCGCGTCGATCCCGCGCTGCGCACGTGCGCCCACGCGGCGCGCGTAGTCGCTTGCGCGCGCCGGCACGGGCAGGCCGAGCACGTGCCACACGAGGGCGGCGGCGTCGTCGCGCGCGTTGTCGGTGCCATGGCCGAAGTAGAGGCCGGCGCGTGCCAGGCGCCGCGCCGCACGCGCCATGGTCTCCCGCACGGTCGGGGCCGCGCGGTGGTTGTGGGATAATCGCGCCATGTCTTCCTCGAAATCCTGGTTGCCCGTTGCCGCGCTCGCCGTTGCCGGCGTGATCGCCGGTGCGTGGATCGCACGGGCGACGCTCGCGCCAGCCGCGGCACCCGTGCCGGCGCTGCGGGCCGGCACCTGGCTGCCCGACCCACGCCCGATCGAAGTGCCCACGCTCGTCGACAGCCGCGGCCAGGCATTCACGAAAGCCGGCTTCGCAGGCCACGCCAGCCTGCTGTTCCTCGGCTTCACGCACTGCCCGGACGTCTGCCCGACGACCCTCGCGCTGCTGGCACAGGCGAAGCGCGTGTCGCAGGCGGCCCGGCTCACCGTCTACCTCGTCTCGGTCGACCCGGAGCGTGACTCGCCCGACGTGCTGCGCCGTTATCTCGCCGGCTTCGATCCGGAGTTTATCGGGCTTACGGGCGCACCGCTCGATCTGAAGGGCCTCGCGCGCACGCTGGGCGCGGCCGTGGCCAGGGTCGACCTGCCGGGCGGCAATTATTCGATGGACCACTCGGCCACGCTCTACCTGCTCGACGATGCGGGCCGCCTGCGCGCGGTTTTCACGCCGCCGCTCGATGCGGCGACGCTCGCAGCCGACCTCGATGCCGCGGTCACGGCGTCCCGCGGATGAGCGCCGCTGACGGCTGGCGCGCGCGATCCTTCATCGCGCTGCAGTACCTGTTGCCGCAGCACGGCCTGTCGCGCCTGGTGCATGCGCTCGCCCGGCTGCGCGCGAACTGGATCAAGAACGCGCTGATCGGCGCGTTCATGCGCGGCTTCAAGCCGGACCTGTCGGAGGCCATCGCGCCTGATCCGCGCAGCTACCCGACATTCAACGCGTTTTTCACGCGCGCCCTCGCGCCGGGCGTGCGGCCGGTCGCGCCCGAGGAGTCGGCCATCGTCTCGCCCGCCGACGGCGCGGTGAGCGAATGCGGCGACATCCATGGCGATCGCCTGCTGCAGGCCAAGGGCCACGATTACACGCTCGATGCGCTGCTCGCCGGTCGCGGGACGCTCGTGCAGCGCTTCGCGGGCGGGCAGTTCGCGACCATTTACCTCGCCCCGTGGAACTACCATCGCATCCACATGCCGCTCGCCGGCCGCCTCGCCGGCGCCTGGTACGTGCCGGGCCGGCTCTTCAGCGTGAACCGGACCACGGCCCGGCACGTGGCCGGCCTGTTCGCCCGCAATGAACGCGTCGTCTGCAGCTTCGAGGGCGCGGTGCCGTTCGTGCTCGTGATGGTCGGCGCGCTCAACGTGGGCAGCATGGAGACCGTGTGGCATGGGGAAATCACGCCGCGCCGGCCTCGCACGCCCGCGAGCCTGCCGGTGGGCGCGTCGGCAACCCTGGCCAAGGGCGCGGAGATGGGCCGCTTCAACATGGGCTCGACCGTGATCCTGCTGCTGCCGCCGGGCCGCTCGGCCTGGGACGCCTCGCTCGCCGCCGGCCGCCTCCTCAAGGTCGGCGAGCGCATCGGCGGCGTCGAAACGCCGCGGCCCACGGCGGCCTGAGGCGCGCGAGCCATGCACGCTGCGGACTTCGCTCCCGACGCGTCGCTCGACCAGCTGGCGCGTCGCGCGGCGGCGCTCGCCGCCGTGCGCGGTTTCTTCCGCGAGCGCGGCGTCATGGAAGTCGACCCGCCCGCGCTCGTGAACGTGCCGGTGACCGACGTGAACATCCATAGCGCCGAGGTGCGCCTGCCGGGCGACGACGCGCGGCGCTATGCGCTGCACACCTCGCCCGAGTACGCCATGAAGCGACTGCTGGCGGCGGGCAGCGGCGACATCTACTTCCTCGGGCACGTGTATCGCGGTGCCGAGCGTGGGCGACTGCACAATCCCGAATTCACGCTGATCGAATGGTATCGGCGCGGCTGGGCGCTGGCGGACCTGGCGCAGGAAGTCGCCGACCTCGTCGCGCTCCTGTGCCAGCGGCGCCTGGAGATCGAACACCTCTCGTACCGCGCGGCCTTCGCGCGGGAAACCGGGATCGATCCGCTCGACGCCCCGGTCGGGGCCCTGCTGCGCATCGCGGCGGAGCTCGGCCTCGATGCCGGCGGGCTTGCCGCGAGCTCCCGCGACGAACTCCTCGAACTCGTCATGGGTGCCCGGGTGGGGCCGCGCCTCGGCACCGGAAAACTGACCTTCGTGCACGGCTATCCCGCGACCCAGGCGGCCCTCGCGCGCCTCGACCCCGCCGATCCGCGCGTCGCACTGCGCTTTGAGCTGTACGCCGACGGCATCGAGCTCGCCAACGGCTTCGACGAGCTCGCCGACGCGAGCGAGCAGCGCGCCCGATTCGAAGCGGACCTGCGGGAACGCACCCGGCGGGGCCTGCCCGCCGGACCGATCGATGAGCGCCTGCTCGGCGCACTCGCGGCAGGATTGCCCGACTGCGTGGGCGTCGCGGTCGGCTTCGACCGGGTGCTCATGGTGGCCGAAGGCGCCGGCTGCATCGACAGCGTATTGCCCTTCACCCTGGAGCGCGCATGAGTTTCACCGCAAGCCACCATGATTTCGCCGACAAGCCCGGCGCCTACGGTGACCTGGCCCGTGACCTCGCCGGCCTGCTCGCCGGCGAGCGCAACTGGATCGCGAACGCGGCGAATGCCGCGGCGCTGGTGTTCGCTGCCCTGCCCGACCTCAACTGGGCGGGCTTTTACGTCCCGCTGCGCAATGCCTCGGGCGTGAGGGAACTGGTGGTCGGGCCCTTCCAGGGCAAGCCCGCCTGCGTGCGCATCGCGATGGGCAGCGGGGTGTGCGGCACGGCGGCCCTGCGGGGTGAAACCATCGTGGTGCCGGATGTCCGCGCCTTCGACGGCCACATCGCCTGCGACCCGGCGTCCCGTTCCGAGATCGTGGTGCCGCTGCTGCGCCCGGGCGCCGCGGGCGACGCCGCCTGCGTCGGAGTGCTCGACCTCGACAGCCCGTTGCCGGCCCGTTTCGACGACGCCGACCGGGCCGGCCTCGAGCGGCTGGCCGCAATCATCGTCGCGGCCAGCGACTGGCCCTGATCAGCCCTTCGCGCGCGAGACGTATTCGCCCGTGCGGGTGTCGATGCGCAGCATTTCGCCTTCATTGATGAAGAGCGGTACGCGCACGACGGCGCCGGTCTCGAGCTTCGCGGGCTTCTGGCCGCCCGTCGCGGTGTCGCCGCGCAGGCCGGGATCGGTCTCGACCACCTTCAGGTCGATATGCGGTGGCGGCGTGACCTGCAGCGGCACGCCATTCCACAGGGTCACGATGCACACCGTGCCATCCTTGAGCCATTGCGCGGCATCGCCGACCGCCTGCTTGCCAGCGGTGTGCTGCTCGAAGCTGTCGGGCACCATGAAGTGCCAGAAATCCCCGTCCTGGTAGAGGTACTGCATGTCGACATCGACGACGTCGGCCGCCTCGGCGGTGTCGCCCGACTTGAAGGTGCGTTCGATGGTGCGGCCCGTCTTGAGGTTGCGGACCTTCACGCGGTTGAAAGCCTGGCCCTTGCCCGGCTTGACGAATTCGTTCTCGACGACGGCATACGGATCGCCGTCGAGCAGGAGCTTGACGCCGGCGCGGAATTCGCTGGTGTTGTAAGTGGCCATGGGTATCCCCAGAATCGGGGCCGCAAAAAAGGGCGCAAATGATACCGGCTGGAATCGCGGGCCGCCACAGGGAAAGCTGGCAGCGTGACATGGCGGAGGCCATCACCGACCCCGGGCAACTGCTCGAGGCGCTCGCGCTCGACCCGGCGCTGCTCACCCCGTCGCTCGCGGCCGCCGCACGCTTTCGCCTGCGCGTGCCGCGGCCCTACCTGGCACGGATGCGGCGGGGCGACCCCCGGGATCCGCTGCTGCGCCAGGTACTGCCCGTCGGCGAGGAACTCCTCGACGCCGAGGGCTACGAGGGCGACCCGCTGGGCGAGGCAGCCGCGAACCGGGTACCGGGGCTGCTGCACAAGTACCAGGGACGCGCCCTGCTCGTGACGACCGGTGCCTGCGCCGTGCATTGCCGCTACTGCTTTCGCCGGGAATTCCCCTACGACGCCCAGCACTCCGGCGACGGGCGCTGGGCCGAGGCCCTCGCGTGCATCGCGGCCGATGAGAGCATCGAGGAGCTCATCCTGAGCGGCGGTGATCCGCTGTCGCTGTCGAACGCCCGGCTCGAGGTGCTGGCCCGCAGCCTCGCGCCGATCGCGCACCTGCGCCGGCTGCGCGTGCACACCCGCACGCCGGTGGTGCTCCCGGCGCGCGTCGACGACGGCCTGCTGGCCTGGCTCCGGGCGCTGCCCTGGCCCGCAGTGGTCGTCGTGCACACGAACCATGCGCAGGAGATCGACAACGGCGTGGCCGACGCGTTCGCGCGCATCCGCGCGACGGGCGCGCAGTTGCTCAACCAGTCCGTGCTGCTCGCGGGCGTCAATGACGACGAAACCAGCCTCGTCGATCTGTCGACGGCGCTGTTTCGTGCCGGCGCGCTGCCCTACTACCTCCACCTGCTCGACCGCGTGCGAGGTGCGTCACATTTCGACGTCCCGGAAGCCCGCGGCCGGGAACTGCTGCGGGCGATCCATGCCCGGCTGCCGGGCTATCTCGTGCCGCGGCTGGTACGCGAGGAGGCGGGCGCGGCGGGCAAGACGCCGCTGGCGGCCTGACGGCCGGCGGCAGAGGCCCCGGCAGCCGGAACCGCCGGCTAGGTCCGCTGCGCCCCAGGCTGTAAGCTGTAGGCTCTTCGCTGCCTGCCTTGCTGGAGACCCTGCCCTGTCGGACCCATCCGCCGTCCCGATGATCGTGTTTGCGCCCACGCGCGACCCGGTCGAGACCATCAATTCGCATTTGCGCCGCGCAGGACACGCGGTGCATTGCACCTGGATCCCTGCGCTCGCCGACCTGGGCGACGCGCTGACCCAGCTGAACCCCGAAATGCTGGTCTGCCAGCCGGTCGCCGATGGCGAGCTCTCGGCGGTCGCCGCCGTGCGCACCCAGCTCGCGCCCGAGGTGCCGCTGATTGCGCTGCTCGAGGTTGCCGACGAGGCGGCTATCGCGGCCGCGCTGGCGGTCGGCGCGCGCGATGCCGTCACGCTCGCGCGGCCGGACCGCCTGCGCGCGGTGATCGAGCGCGAGCTGCGCAGTTTCCGCCTCGAGCGCGCGCTCAATGCGACGCTGCAGTCCGCGCGCGACTACCGCAAGCAGCTCGAGACGGTATTGCAGCGATCCAACGACGCCATCGCGCAGGTGCAGGAAGGCATCGTGGTCGACGCCAACTCATCCTGGGTCGAGGTATTCGGCCTCGGGAACGCGGCGCAGATCGTCGGGCAGCCGCTGATGGACCTTTTCGAGGACTCCTCGCACGCGGCGCTCAAGGGCGCGCTGGTGGCCTGCCTGCAGGGCCGCTGGACGGATCACGGCCTCAAGGCCGATGCCCGGCTGGCGGACGGCGGCATATTGCCGCTCGAGTTCGTGCTGTCGCAGGGTGAATTCGACGGCGAGCCCTGCGTGCGCCTGATCGTGCCGGCCCGCAAGCGCGACGAGCGTGAGCTCGCGAGCGAACTCGCCGACTCCGTGCGCCGCGACCCGGCGACCGGCCTGCTCTATCGCCGCCCGTTGCTCGAGGCCATCGGCAGCCGCATCTCGATGCCGGCGCGCGGCGGCGTGCGCTACCTCGCGATGCTCCGCATCGACAAGTTTGCCGCGCTCGAGAAGGAGATCGGCGCGCTCGCGAGCGAGCAGCTGCTGATCGAGTTCGCGGCCATGCTGCGTGAACACACCAGCCCGAGCGACATCGCGGGCCGTTTCAGCGGCACTGCCTTCCTGCTGCTGCTCGAGCGCGGCAACGAGCGCGACGTGGAGACCTGGGCCGAGCAGCTGGTGGCACGCGTCGGCAAGCACGTCTTCCACGTCGGTACGAAGACGCTGGCCGCGAGCTGCTCGATCGGCCTCGGGGTTGTCCCGCACGGCAACCCGAACCTCGACGACGCGATCCTGGACGCGATCGACGCCTGTCGCCGCGCGCGCCACCAGGGCGGCGGGCGTGTCGCGACGCTCGACCGCGCCGACACCGATTCGCGCGTGCAGGCCTACGACCAGGTGTGGGTCAAGCACATCAAGGCCGCGCTGCTCGAGAACCGCTTCCGCCTCGTGCAGCAGCCGGTGGCGTCGTTGCGCGGGGACGACCCGCAGATGTTCGACGTGCTGGTGCGCATGCTCGATCACCAGAAGAAGGAAGTGCTGCCCGCCGACTTCATGGCGGCCGCCGAGCGCAACGACCTGCTGCGCAACATCGACCGCTGGGTCGTCGGCGCATCGCTGTCGTTCGCGGCGCAACGCCGCCCCGGCTGCCTGTTCGTGCGCCTCGCGAAGGACAGCCTGCTCGATCCGTCCTTCCCCGGCTGGCTGGATGGCCAGCGCAAGGCGACCAACGCCGACCCGGCACGCGTTTGCTTCCAGGTCACCGAGGCCATCGCGGCGGCCTACCTGAGGCCCATCACGGCGCTCGCCGAAGCGGTCAAGTCACGCGGTTTCCGCTTTGCGCTGGAACGCTTCGGCGGCGGACGCGACCCGAAGGGCCTGCTGGAGTCGATGCCGATCGATTTCATCAAGATCGACGGCGCGCTGGTACAGGGCCTCGCCGGCAACCTCGAATTGCAGCAGCAGGTGCGGGCGCTCGTCGATCTCGCCACCAAGCGCAGGATCGAGACCATCGCCGAGCGGGTCGAGGACGCCAATACGATGGCCGTGCTCTGGCAGCTCGGCGTGCAGTTCATCCAGGGCTATTTCGTGAATGCGCCGGAAGACGTGCAGATCTAGCGTGGTGCCCATTCACCCGCTCGCCAGTCCCTGCACCGTCCGCCAGCCACGCGGCAGCACCGCTCCGCGCTGGGCCCGCTCGCCGCGGTAGGCTTGCAGTTCGGCGCCCGAGAGCGTCATGCGCCGCTCGCCGGACTGCACGATGAGTGATCCGCCCGGCGGCACGACGGCAAGGCCGGCAACGACCTCCTCGCGCGCCTCGGCCTTCTTGCCGGGAATGCCGAACAACTTGTTGCCCTTGCCCCTCGGCAGCTCGGGCACCTCCGATGCCGGGAACACCAGCAGCTTGCCTTCGCTGTTCACGACCGCGACGAGCGCGTCGGCCGCGGGCACCGGGACCGGTGGCAGGACCAGCGCCTTCGCCGGCACCGACAGGACGGCCTTGCCCGCCTTGCGATCGGTCAGCAGCTCCCTGATGCGCACCGTGAAGCCATAGCCCGCGTCCGATGCCAGCAGCCAGAGGTCCTCGGGATCGCCCATCAGGACGCCGGCGAACTTCGCGCCATCCGGCGGATCGAGGCGCCCCGACAGCGGCTCGCCCTGGCCCCGCGCCGAGGGCAGCGTATGTGCCGCCAGGCTGTACGCGCGCCCCGTGCTGTCGATGAAAATCGCGCTCTGCAGGCTGCGCCCGCGCGCCGCGGACTGGAAGGCATCGCCGCTCTTGTACGAGAGCGTCAGCGGGTCGATCTCGTGGCCCTTCGCGGCGCGCACCCAGCCCGCAGTCGACAGCACGACCGTCACGGGCTCGTTGCTGAGCAGTTCCTTCTCGTCGATCGCCTGCGCGGCCTCGCGTTCGACGATCTTCGAGCGGCGCTCGTCACCGTACTTCCCGGCATCCGCACGCAGCTCGTCCGCCACGAGCCGGCGCAGCTTCGCCTTGCTCTTGAGCGTGGCCTCGATCTCGTCGCGCTCGTCCGCGAGCGCCTTCTGCTCCTCGCGGATCTTCATCTCCTCGAGCTTCGCGAGATGGCGCA
>CAZRLI010000073.1:0-8608 GCA_964600535.1 uncultured Steroidobacteraceae bacterium
TGTAGTAGAAGAAACGATCGCCCTCCCGCAGGTCGGCGTGCAGCAGGTGTTCCTTCTGGTGCTGCAGCAGCGTGCCGCCGGCGCCATGCACGATGCATTTCGGCTTGACGGTCGTGCCGGACGAATAAAGGATGTAGAGCGGATGGTCGAACGGCAGGCGCTCGAAACGCAGCGCCGAGCCGGCGCGGCCGAAATCGGCGTAGTGGACCGCATTCGGCAGGGCGTCGAGCGCGGGCCTGGCATTCACGTACGGTACGACGACCACGCGTACCAGGCCCGCAAGCTGCGGCGCCACCTGCGACATCGGCGCGAGCGAATCGAGCGTCTTGCCGGCGTAGAAATAGCCGTCGGCGGTAAACAGCACCTTCGGTGCGATCTGCCCGAAGCGGTCGAGCACGCCGTTCACGCCGAAATCGGGCGAGCACGATGACCATACCGCGCCGAGGCTGGTGGTCGCGAGCATCGCGACCACCGTCTCGGGCAGGTTCGGCAGGAAGCCCGCGACGCGATCTCCGGCGCCGACGCCAAGGGCGCGCAGGCCGTCGGCGACGCGCGCGACTTCGTCATGCAACTCGCGGCGCGACATCTCGCGGCGCGAGCCACGCTCGTTGGCGAAGACCAGTGCGGGGCGCGCGTCCCGATGGCGCAGCAGGTTCTCGGCGAAGTTGAGGCGCGCCGCGGGGAACCAGCGGGCGCCGGGCATCCGCCCGCCGTCCACCAGCGCCGGTCCTTCGCCCCAGTCGGCGCGCGTGTCGCTGAAACGCGCGAGCTCGGACCAGAAGTCGGCCGGGGCTGCGAGCGACCAGGCCTCGAGGGCGGCGTAGTCGGCGAGCCCGAGCTGGCGGCGTGCATTGACGCAGGACCTGAAGCGCGTGACGACTGCTTGGGCGATTCTGTCGGCAGAGGGCGCCCAGATGGGTGTGGTCATTCGCGCGGCTCAGAGTGTCTGGTAGTTGGGTCCTGAACCGCCTTCCGGCGTGGTCCAGGTGATGATGCGGTACGGATCCTTGATGTCGCAGGCCTTGCAGTGCACGCAATTGGCGGCATTGATCTGCAGCCGCTTGCCGCCCGCGCCATCGTCGACCATCTCATAGACGCTGGCAGGGCAAAAGCGCGTGCAGGGGTTGTCGTACTCGACCCGGCAGCGCGTCGCGCAGATATCCGTGTCCGCGACCTTGAGGTGCGCGGGCTGCGCCTCGTCGTGCGTGGTGGCCGCGAAGAACACGGACGCGAGCCGATCGCGCGGCGGCAGCTCGCGGTCGACCCAGCCGCGAGCGGGCGAGGCGTACTCATCCAGCTTGCGCATCGCGGCCGCATTGTCGGCATTGTGCAGCGTCCACGGCGTGCGTCCGCCGGCCACGACCTCGAGCGCGGAGTTCGCCAGCCCGAACCACAGGCCGCGCTTGAAGCCCGGCTTGAAGTTACGCACCTTGCGCAGTTCCTGGCCACCGGGCGAAGCACGCCACAGCGCATCGAAGCCGGCCGGCTGGCCGGTTGCGGCGAGGTGTTCCGCGGCGAGCGCACCACAACGTATCGCCTGGTGGATGCCCTTGATCTTCGGGACGTTGAGGGTGCCGGCGGCATCACCGATGAGCAGGGCGCCCGGCATCTCGAGCCTGGGCAGGGACTGCCACCCACCGGCCGCAATGGTGCGCGCGCCCGCCGCGAGGATTTCGCCGCCCTCGAGCAGCGGCCGGACCGACGGATGGTGCTTGAATTGCTGGAAGGCCTCGAAGGGCTGCAGGCGCGGGTCGGCGTAGTCGAGACCCACCACGAAACCCACGTACACACGGTCCGCATCGAGGTGATAGATGAAGCTGCCGCCATAGGTCCTGCCGTCGAGCGGCCAGCCAACGCTGTGCTGGATGCGGCCGGGCGTCGCACGGCCCGCGGGCAGCTGCCAGAGTTCCTTCAGGCCGAGGCCGTAGGTCTGCGGATCGCAGTCGGCGTCGAGCGCGAAGTGCCTGATCAGCTGCTTCGAGAGGCTGCCGCGGCAGCCCTCGGCGAGCAGGGTCGTGCGCGCGCGGATCTCCGGGCCGGGCGCGTAATTCGGCCCCGGCTCGCCGTCCCTGCCGAGTCCCATGTCGCCGATGCGCACGCCGGCCACGGCGCCCGCCGCATCGAAGAGCGGCGCGGCCGCGGCAAACCCCGCGAACACATCGACGCCTAGGCCCTCGGCCTTCTGCGCGAGCCACGGCGTGAGCAGCCCGAGCGAAATGATGACATTGCCGTGATTGCGCTGCTGAGGAGGCACCGGCAGACGGTGCGCACCGCTGCGCGTCAGGAAGCGCAGCTGGTCATCGCCGGCCGGCACACAGACGCCGAGTTTCGCGTCGCGCCACTCGGGCGCAAGCTGGTCGAGCGGGCCGGGCTCCATCACGGCACCCGACAACGAGTGCGCGCCGACGGCAGAACCCTTCTCGAGCACGCAGACGTTGAGCCCGGGCTCGAGCTGCTTCAGGCGGATTGCGCTCGCGAGCCCCGCCGGGCCGGCACCGACGACGACGACGTCATATTCCATGACGTCACGTTCGACAGACTTGATCAACGATTCAGCCACGTCCACGACTCCCCACAATTGCAAGCGCCCCGCGAGGCCAACCGCAGGCAGCCAGGGGCTGGCAGCGGGCCGTGCCAGCCGCGCGCGCCGGCCGGCGGCGCGCTACGGGCGGCCGGCCCCGCCGATCACTTCGGCTGCATCCTGATCGCCCCGTCGAGGCGGATCGTCTCGCCGTTCAGCATCGGGATCTCGAAGATCGACTGCACCAGCGCGGCGTATTCCTCGGGCTTGCCGAGGCGCGCCGGGAACGGCGCCTGCCGGCCGAGCGAGTCCTGGACGTCCTGCGGCATCCCGGCCACCATCGGCGTGCGGAATATGCCCGGCGCGATCGACATGCAGCGGATGCCGAAGGCGGCGAGCTCGCGCGCCATCGGCATCGTCATGCCCATGACCGCGGCCTTGGTCGCCGAGTATGCCGCCTGGCCGATCTGCCCCTCGAAGGCCGCGACCGACGAGGTGTGGATCAGCACGCCGCGCTCACCGTCCTCGCTCGGCGTGTTCGCCTGCATGATGTTCGCCGCGGCCTTGTCGCAGAGGAATGTGCCGATCAGGTTGATGTGGATCACCCTGGTGAAGAAATCGCCCGCCATCGGCCCGTTGCGGCCGAGCACGCGGCCGGCGCCGATGACACCGGCGCAGTTGACGAGCAGGTTGATGCCGCCCATGAATGCCCGGGCGCTTTCCATGGCGGCGTTCACCTCGGCCTCTGAAGTCACGTCGCATTTGACGAAACGCGCGCCCGCGCCGAGTTCGGCGGCGGCCGCCTGGCCGGGACCCTCCTGTACATCGAGCAGAGTGACCTTGCCGCCCTGCGCGGCCACGTGGCGCGCCACGGCGTTGCCGAGGCCGGATGCTGCGCCCGTCACCACGGCGCGCGCGTCTTTCATCTTCATGCCTGTCCTCTGAACTGCGGGAAATCGGGGGATGGATTAGTTAATCACAAGCGCCTGCGGCGCGCGAGGAATGTCGCGATGCGCGCGCGCGCTTCCTGCGAGACGCGCAGGCGCGCGAGTCGATGGCTGGTCGAGCGCCGCTGCGCAGCATCGCGCGCGGCGCCCGTGACCTCGCCCACGAGGGCCTTGACCTCGACCTGGGCCAGCGGCCCCGCCTCGAGCAGGTCGCCGATCACGCGCTCGACTGCCGCATCGAGGCCGGCGGCATCGGCGGCGGTCGCCTGCAGCAACCCGAGTGCGAGTGCGCGTGCGCCGTCGAAGCGCTCGCCGGTGAGGGCCAGCGCGCGCGTCGCGCGGCTGCCAATGGCGGCGACGACATGCGGCGAGATGGTGGCGGGCACCAGGCCGAGGCGCACCTCGGACAGGGCGAAGCGTGCGCCGGCCATGCCGATTGCGATATCGCAACAGGCGATCAGGCCCACGCCGCCGCCAAACGCGTCGCCGTTCACGCGCGCCACGAGCGGCCTGGGGCATTCGTCGAGCGCCGCCAGCATCTCGGCAAGCGCGAGTGCGTCGGCATAGTTCGCGGCCTCCGAAGCCTCGGCCATTGCGCGCATGTGGTCGAGATCGGCGCCGGCGCAGAATGTCTCGCCGGCTCCCGTGACCACGATCACGCGCACCGCCGGGTCGTGCCCGAGGGCGAGGACCGCGCCATGCAGCGCTTCGACCAGCGCGCCATCGAAGGCGTTGTGCCGCGCGGGCCGATCGAGCGTCAGGCGCGCGACGCCCCTGGCGTCGACCTCGGTGCGCAGGCTTGCGGCGACAGCTGTCATGTCACATCCTGAATATGCCGTAGCGCTCGTCGCCCGGCTTCGGGCCGCGCGCCGCGAGGTGCAGCGCGAGCCCCAACACCTGCCGTGTATCGAGCGGATCGATCACGCCGTCGTCCCACAGCCGCGCGGTGGAGTAGTAGGGGTGGCCCTGCAGTTCGTAGCGCGCGCGGATGTCGTCCATGAAGGCCTGCTGTTCGGCCTCGGGCCAGGCCGCGCCGCGGGCCCCGTCGCGCCGGACGGTGGCCAGCACCTGCGCGGCCTGCTCGCCGCCCATCACCGCGATGCGCGCGTTGGGCCACATCCAGAGGAAGCGTGCACCGTAGGCGCGGCCGCACATCGCGTAATTGCCTGCGCCGAACGAGCCGCCGATGATCACCGTGAGCTTCGGCACCGTGGCCGAGGCGACCGCGGTCACCATCTTCGCGCCGTCCTTCGCGATGCCCGCCTGCTCGTACTTCGCGCCGACCATGAAGCCGGTGATGTTCTGCAGGAACAGCAGCGGTGTGCCGCGGCGGTTCGCGAGCTGCACGAAGTGCGCGGCCTTGAGGGCCGACTCCGAGAACAGCACGCCGTTGTTGGCGACCACGGCGACCGGGCAGCCTTGGAGGCGCGCAAAGCCGCACACGATCGTCGGGCCGTACTCCGGCTTGAATTCGTGGAAATCGGAGCTGTCGACGAGGCGGCCGATGATCTCGTGCACGTCGTAGGGCTGGCGGGTGTCGCGCGGCACGATGCCGTGGATCTCGCGCGGATCGAGCGCGGGTTCGGCGCTCGATGCGAGATCGAGCCAGGCGGGCGGGCGCGGGCGCAGCGCGGCGATCGCCGAGCGGGCGATGGCGAGTGCATGCGCGTCGTTCTCGGCGAGGTGGTCGGCGACACCCGAGCGGCGCGCGTGCACGTCGCCGCCGCCGAGCGATTCGGCGTCGATCTCCTCGCCGGTCGCCGCCTTCACGAGCGGCGGACCACCGAGGAAGATCGTGCCCTGCTTCTGCACGATGATCGTCTCGTCCGACATGGCGGGCACGTAGGCACCGCCCGCCGTGCAACTGCCCATGACCACCGCGATTTGCGCCAGTCCGCGCGCGGACATCTGCGCCTGGTTGTAGAAGATGCGCCCGAAGTGCTCGCGATCGGGAAACACCTCGTCCTGCAGCGGCAGGTAGGCGCCGCCGGAGTCGACGAGGTACACGCAGGGCAGCGCGTGCTCGAGCGCGACCTGTTGTGCACGCAGGTGCTTCTTCACCGTGACAGGGAAATAAGTGCCGCCCTTGACCGTGGCGTCGTTGGCGATGACGAGCGCTTCGCGGCCATGGATGCGGCCGACTCCGGCGATCAGGCCGGCCGCGGGCGCCTCGCCGTCGTACAGGCCGTGGGCCGCGAGCGGCGCGATCTCGAGGAAGGGACTGCCCGGATCGAGCAGCGTCGTCACGCGCTCGCGCGGCAGCAGCTTGCCGCGCGCCGTGTGGCGCGCCCGGGCACTGTCGCTGCCGCCGCGCGCGGCCCGCGCGAGCTCTCCGCGCAGGTCCGTGACCAGCTTTTCCATGTGCGCTCGGTTCGCGCGGAAGCCGTCGCTCGCGGGATCGATCGCCGTTGGAAGGCGCGCCATGGCGCGGCAGCTTACAGCAGCTCGATCGCGATTGCCGTAGCCTCGCCGCCGCCGATGCAGAGCGAGGCGATGCCACGCCGGCCGCCGGTCTTGCCGAGCGCATGCACCAGCGTCGTGACGATGCGCGCGCCGGTGGCGCCGATCGGATGGCCGAGCGCACAGGCCCCGCCGTGCACGTTGACGCGTGCGTGGTCGAGGCCGATGTCCTGCATCGCGGCCATGGTCACCGCCGCGAAGGCCTCGTTGATCTCATAGAGATCGACGTCGCCCGCCTGCCAGCCGGTCGCCGCGAGTACCTTGCGGATCGCGCCCGCGGGGGCCGTGGTGAACCATTCGGGTGCCTGCGCGTGGCTCGCGTACGCCACCACGCGTGCCAGCGGCCTGGCGCCGAGGCGCGCGGCGGCCGCTTCGCTCATCAGGAGCGCGGCGGCCGCGCCGTCGGCGATGGAGGACGACGAGGCCGCCGTGACCGTGCCGTCCTTGCGGAAGGCCGGCCGCAGCGTCGGGATTTTCTGCAGGTCGCAGGTGGAGGGGGTTTCGTCCTTGTCGACCAGGGTCTCGCCCTTGCGGCCCCTGACGGTCACGGGGGTGATTTCGGCGGCGAAGGCGTCGCCGGCGACCGCGGCCTGCGCGCGGCGCACCGACTCGGCCGCGAACGCGTCCTGGGCGGCGCGCGTGAAATGGTACTTGTCGGCGGTGTTCTCCGCGAAGCAGCCCATCATCTGGCCGTCGAAGGGGCTCTGCAACCCGTCGTAGAACATGTGGTCGAGGACCTCGCCGTGGCCCATGCGATAGCCGCCACGCGCCTTCGGCAGCAGGTACGGCGCATTGGTCATCGATTCGAGCCCGCCGGCCAGCACGACTCCGGCGCCACCTGCGCGGATCTGGTCGGTGGCCAGCATGATCGCCTTCATTCCCGAACCACACATCTTGTTGATCGTGGTGGCGGGCGTCGCGTGGGGAATGCCCGCGTCGATCGCGGCCTGGCGGGCGGGCGCCTGGCCGAGACCGGCCGACAGCACGCATCCCATGAGCACTTCATCGATGCTTTCCGGCCCGATGCCCGCGGCGGCCATGGCGCCGCGGGCGGCGGCCGCGCCCAGCTGCGGCGCGGTGGCGCCCGCCAGCGCGCCCTGGAAGGCCCCGATCGGCGTGCGCTGCGCGGCAACGATGAGGACGGAAGGATGGGAGGATTTCTGGCTCATGGGGACTTTCCTGTAAGGGCCCCGCTCGGGCGCGGGGCAAGGCCGTTGACGAACAGTTCGACGAAACGCAGCGCGATATCGCCTGCCGAGAGCGAGGCATCATCGCGATACCAGTGGGCGATCCAGTTGAGTGCACCGGCGATCGCGAACGCGGTCATCTTCGGGTCGCACGGGGCGATCGAGCCGTCGGCGACGCCCTGGCGCACGAGTCCGCGGATCTCCTGGTCGATTTCCGACTTGAGCCGCTTGATGCGTGCGCCCATCGCCGGGCTCAGGTCCTGGTCCTCGGCGCGCACCATGCACCAGCCGAAGTCCGAGGTGATGGCCTCGACGTAGCGGCGCACGACTTCCATCAGGCGCTCCCGGCCGTTGGCCTGCGCGCCGCGCGCTTCGCCGCAGGCGCCCGCGATGCGGCCGAGGCCTTCGCGGAAGCACTCGAACAGCATCTGTTCCTTGTTCGAGACGTAGTAATAGAGGGTGGGCTTGGTGACGTGCAGCACCGCCGCGATGTCATCGAGCGAGGTGTTATGGTAGCCGTGCTCGCGAAACGCGCGCGCCGCGGCGCGGATGACCGCGTCGCGCTTGAGCTCGCGGCGGCGCTCCCGGCCGCCCGGCAGCTGCCAGGGTGAAGTTGGCTTGGCCATGGTCCCGAGTCTATACTTGCCAGTATAAATACTACCAGCCGGTAACATACCTATGAGCAGCCGCGCCTTGCAACAGGGTCAGCCTCCGGTCGCAGAGGCGGGGACGGCCCCGCTGCCGCTGCGCTTCGTCAGCGCGGCATCGCTGTTCGACGGCCACGACGCGGCCATCAACATGATCCGCCGGCTGCTGCAGGCGCACGGCGCGGAGGTCGTGCACCTCGGCCACAACCGCAGCGTGGCGGACATCGTGCGGGCCGCGATCCAGGAGGACGCCGACGCGATTGCCGTCAGTTCCTACCAGGGGGGTCACAACGAATACTTCGCGTACATGGTCGACATGCTGCGCGATCTCGGCGCGCCGCACATCCGTGTAATTGTCGGGGGTGGCGGCACGATCTCGCCGCAGGAGATCGCGGCGCTCGAGGCGCACGGCGTCGAGAAGATCTACACGCCGGAGGACGGTCGCCGCATGGGCCTCGCCGGCATGATCGACGACGTGTTCGCCCGCGTGCGGCGCGCGCGCAAGCCCGCTTACGAGTTCGGGCCGCTCAATCCGCAGGACCCGCAACACCTTGCGCGCACGATCTCCTGCCTCGAAGGTGCGCTCGGCGGCGAGAGTGCGCGCTCGCAGATTGCCCGTGCAATCTCACGCAACGAACGCCGGGCGCCGGTGATCGGCATCACCGGCACCGGTGGCGCCGGCAAGTCGAGCCTCAACGACGAATTGCTCGCGCGCTTCGTGCGCTTCTTCCCGGAGCGCAACATCGCCGTCGTGGCGATCGACCCGACGCGGCGCCGCTCGGGCGGCGCGCTGCTCGGCGACCGCATCCGCATGAACAGCCTGGCGGCGCAGAACCTGTTCATGCG
>CAZRLI010000074.1:0-8604 GCA_964600535.1 uncultured Steroidobacteraceae bacterium
GGCACCGAGTTCGAGCAGCGCCGGCCCTTCGAGGTGTTCATCAATTCGAAGAACCTCGACCACTACCAGTGGATCGTGGCGCTGACGCGCATCATCTCGGCGGTGTTCAGGAAGGGTGGCGACGTCACCTTCCTGGTCGACGAGCTGAAGGCGGTGTTCGATCCGCGCGGCGGCTACTGGCAGCCGGGCGGCAAGTTCATGCCTTCGATCATCGCCGAGCTCGGGCACGTGATCGAAAAGCACCTGCAGACGATCGGCCTGCTGCGCCGCCCGGAACTCGATGTCCACCAGCAGAAATTCATCGCGGAGAAGCGCGCCGAGTTCGAGGAGCGGCAGAAGCAGTCGGATGCCTTCTCGAAGACGCATTTCCCCGAGGGCGCGCAACTGTGCTCCAAGTGCAGCACCGCCGCCGTCGTCATGATGGACGGCTGCATGACTTGCCTGAACTGCGGCGAGTCGAAGTGCGGCTGATCGCGTCGCCGGCGTCGGGTTGAGGGCCGCGCGCGGCCCGCGGCGCGGGGCCTTGCCAACCATCCGGCCTGCGCACGCATCCAAGCGTGCAGGGAGGCACGCCATGAGATGGTTTGGATTCGTTGCCGGGGCGATCGTCGCGTTCCTGACGATGAGGGTGTCGGTGGCCGCTCCGCCCGGACAGGCGGCGGGCGCCACCATCGAGGTCGCGGTCCTCGGGAGCTTCCATTTCGACAGCCCGGGGCTCGACCTCGCGAACGTGCAGGTCGACGACGTACTGGCGCCCCAGCGGCAAGCCGAGATCGGCGAGGTGCTCGATCGCCTCGAGCGCTACGCGCCGACGCGGATACTGGTCGAGGCCCGCAAACGGGTGCCGGGCACGGCCTTTTCGGCGAACTACCGACGCTTCCTGCGGGGTGAGCTCCCCGCCGACCGCAGCGAGGTGGTGCAGATCGGGTTCCGCCTCGCGCAGCGCCTGCGCCACGAAGAAGTGTTTGCCGTCGACGTCGAGGGAGACTTCCCGTTCGAGCCCGTGACCGCCTGGGCCGAGAAGGCCGGCCGATCGGGGGAGGTCGCTGCGTGGATCGCAGCCGTGCAGGCCCAGGTCGCCGGGATTTCGGCGCAGCTGAAGACGCAACGCATCGGGCAGGTCCTGCGTTCCCTCAACGATCCGCACAGCATCCGGGCCGATCACGGGCGCTACCTCGACCTGCTGCGTTTCGGGGCCGGCGACGAACAGCCGGGTGCGCGACTCGTCGATGGGTGGTACGCGCGCAACCTCGCGACTTGCGCCCGGATCGTGCAGGCCGCGCGGCCGGGCGATCGCCTGCTGGTGATCTACGGGGCGGGCCATGCCTACCTGCTCAGGCATTGCCTGGGCGGCGTGCCGGGCATGCAGCTCATCGACGTGAATGACATCCTGCGTGCCGGCCGACTTGCGCCGCCGCCGCGATCGCAGATACTGGCCGTCGGGTCCGGGCCGCAGGGGATGCAGGTTGCGTCGTTCGATTCTGGCAGGCGTGATGGGCTGCGCACTCGCGTGTGCCGTCGCCTCGGCGGCGACGCCCGCGTTTGACGTCGAGATCCTCAATGCCCCGCTGGCCGACCCGGCACCGGCCGACGTCGCCGGTGGCGCATTGGCCGGGCAATTCGCGGCCTACGACTACCGGCAGGCGCGGCGGCGCGGTGGACCTTTCTGGCTGCGACTGACCGCGCGCACGCCGTCGCCCGCGGACGGAGCGCCGGCGCTGGTGGTCGAGCAGGGCCGCCATTTGTCCGTGCAGCTGTTTCCCGCCCGCCCCGCGGGCCCGGCGCAGCTGCGCGCGCTCGTTCCCGCGACGGAGCTGCCGGCCTTCAGCGGCGTGCAGGCAATCGTATACGCACTGCCGCAGGCGCTCGCCGCGGGCGATGCGCTCTACGCGCGCGTGTCCGCCGCGCCGACGCGCGGCGCGGAAGTGCTGCGCTTCAGCTCCGCGACGCTCGATCGCGTGCTCGCGCGCGGCGCCGCGCACGCGCGCATGATTGCGCTCGCCTTCGGCGCGCTGCTGGCGGTTGCCACCGCGGCGCTGCTGATCTGGCTCGTGCTGAAGGACCGCCTCTTCGTCTTCTACGCGGCCCTGTTCGGCCTGCAGGCGCTGTACATCGCGTATCTGTCGGGGCAGGGCTTCGACTGGCCCTGGTTGTCGGTCGCGTTGCCGCTCGCTTCCCATGCCTGGAATGTGCCGGCGGCGCTGAGCGGTGCCGCGGCCTGCCTCTTCGTGCGCGAGATCGCCGACCTGCGGCGCTATTCGGCGCGCGTCTATCGGGCCTTCGGCTGGCTCGCGGTCGTGTTCACGTTGCTGGCGTTCGCCAATTTCCTGTCGCGGGACGGTTTCGGTGGCGTCCTTGCGGTGATCGGCAACCTCGTGTTCCTCGCGACCTCGGTCTTCACGCTGCTGACCGCCTTCCTTGCGTGGCGTCGCGGCAGCCGCCCGGCCGGCTGGTTCCTGCTCGCCTGGGTGCTGCTCGAGGCCTTCACGATCGCGACGGCGCTGCGGTTGCTGTTCACGAGCGCCGAGGACGCGGAGCGGCTGCTGTACTACGGGCTGCCGCTGTCGATGGTTGCCGCGGCCATCCTGATCGCGCTCGGCGTGGCCGACCGCTTGCGTGAACAGCGCGTCGCGCTCTCCGAGGCCGAGCGCCACGCCCAGACCGATGCCCTCACGGGCGTACTGAACCGCCGTTCGCTGATCGCGCGGCTCGATGCGGCCTGCGCCCGCGCGCAGGCGCGCGGCCTGCCAATCGCGCTGCTCTTCATCGACCTCGACCATTTCAAGGACATCAACGACACGCGCGGGCACGCCGCAGGCGACGCCTGTCTCGCCGCGATCATCGCGCCGATCCAGGCCGAACTGCGGCATTCGGACGTGATCGGTCGCTACGGTGGCGAGGAGTTCGTCGTGGTGCTGAGCAGTGCCGACGTCGCAGCCGCGGACCTGATCGCCCAGCGGATCCGCCAGCGCGTCGCCGAAGTGCGCATCGAAGGGTTCGGCGCGCCGATCCGCCTGACCTGCAGCATCGGTGTTGCGGCGAGCGACAGGCTGGGTGTCTGGGGCGAGCACCTGCTCGCACAGGCCGACGCCGCGGTCTACGCGGCGAAGCGTTCGGGCCGCAACCGCGTATGGGTGGCGGATCCCGTAGCGGCCTGAGCGCGCCGCGGAAGGAGGTGTGGCTTGGCCCCGCAGCGTGAGCACTTTCTCGAGTTGCGGATTCCGCCGCCGGTGGTGGCGCTCGTCATCGGGGCGCTGATGTGGTTCGTGGCCGGTCGCACCGGCCACTGGCCGGTACCGCCCGGGTTGCGCCTGGCGCTCGCCATCGCCCTGGCTGCCGCCGGGGTCGGGGTCGCGCTCGCCGGTGTCGCAAGCTTCCGGCGGGCGCGGACCACCATCAGTCCACTCTCCCCGCAGGCGACCTCTGCGCTGGTGCGCGACGGCGTGTACCGCTACACGCGCAACCCAATGTACGTCGGCATGGCGCTCTGCCTCGTCGCCTGGGCGGTCTACCTGTCGAACCTGCCGGCACTGCTGCTCGTCGCGGGCTTCGTGCTCTACATGAACCGCTTCCAGGTCGGGCCGGAGGAACGCGCCCTCGCCGCGCACTTCGGTGAGGCCTATGCGGCCTACCGCCGCGAGGTGCGCCGCTGGTGACCCCCAAAAAAAAGGCCCCGCTCGCAACGGGGCCATGGTCGCTTGCTTGCTGAGGAGTGCTTCTTCTTGTGGTTATCCTGCGATGGCGCGGCGGCGGCTGAGCGCGAGCGCCGCGAGGCCGAAGCCGAACAGGGCGAACGTGCCGGGCTCCGGCAGCTGCACGCCATTGACCGACTCGACCATCACCACGAAGTCGTTGTAGTCGTAGTCCCACTGGCTGCGTGGCAGGTCTTCCCAGCCCATGACGAACTCGTTGTTCGCCCACGGGCCCGCGATCGTGTTGCCGATCTGCACGGTGTCGCCCGTTCCCTGGTAGGCGACCATGTGGTCGGCGCCGTCGCTGTTGCGCGCGGCGTCCGAGTACCAGGTGTGGCCGGGAGTGGAGAGGTAGAAGCCGAAGAGGTTGCCGGCGAAGTAGATGCCGGTTTCGTCGAACAGGTTACGCACGACCTGGCCGTCGGCCATGATCGAGAAGGTCGCGCGCGCCGAGCTGCTGCCGGCGGTCGCGGAGCCCGCGAAGATCTCGACGAACTGCGTCGGGTCGGTCGCGTCGTAGATGCCGAAGCTGTTGATCGCGGCATTGCCGGCGAGCTCGATCACGATCTGCGAGAACGCACCGCCCGAGCCACCGAGCGACCACAGCGTGTCGTTCGCGTACTGGTCGCCCGCCACGTCGACGCTGCTCGGGCCGCCGACCGTGATGCCGTCAAGGACCTGCTGCAGGTTCATCTCGCCGTTCGCAGCCGACAGGTTGACCGGCGTCGCCTGCGCGGCGGCGCCGACAGCGAGCGACAGGCAGGCGAGGGAGATCGAAGCCCTGGACATCATCGTGCAGCCTTTCCGCGCAACGCGGCGCAATCGCCGCTCGAGCGGGAACGGAGCAAGGCTTGTGCCATGCTTCACGAATCCGTGATTATGTCGGCTCACGGCCCGCGGACTGGTGCCAATATGTGAGCCAGGCCACATTCGGCGGGCGGCGCGCCCGGCGCGCGCGGGTTCCCGGCGAATGGGGCGGGCAGCGACTGTCAGGATTTCCGACAGTCGCGTGGGTGCGTCTGCCTGGTGAGGTGAGCATGGATTGGAGGAGTCGGCTGGTGGCGCAATTTGCGAAGTGCGCCTGCATGCTGTTCGCGGTGTCGCTGTCCGCCGGTGCGGGCAGCGCGCTGGCGCAGTCGGCGCAGGACGCCATTCCCCGGCCTCCCGAGCTGCAGGCGGACGTGGACTTCTGGATCCGCGTCTACTCGCAGATCACGACCAACGACGGTTTCCTGCATGATGAGCGCGACCTGTCGGTGGTCTACGAGACCTTGCGCTTTGCGCCGAACAGCCAGCCGCGGCAGCGCGCCGAGGTGGTCGATGAGGCGCGCAAGCGCTACCAGGCCATCCTCGATCGACTCGCGAACCATCCTGCAGCCGAATCACCCAGCACCGAGGAGCAGCGCGTGCGCGCGCTGTGGCCAAAGGCCTCGGGCGAGCGACTGCGGGCCGCGCGCGAGGGCATCCGCTTCCAGCTCGGCCAGGCCGACCGTTTCCACGCGGGCCTCGTGCGCGCCGGTGCATGGGAGCCGCATATCGCGCAGACGCTCGCCAACCTCGGCCTGCCGCCGGAGATCGCGGCATTGCCCCACGTCGAGTCGTCGTTCAACCCGGCCGCCTATTCCAAGGTGGGCGCCGCGGGACTCTGGCAGTTCATGCGCTCGACCGGGCGCCGTTACATGCGCATCGACTCCGCGGTCGATGAACGGATGGATCCCTTTCGCTCGACCGAAGGTGCCGCGCAGCTCCTCGCCTACAATTATCGGCTGCTCGGCAGCTGGCCGCTGGCCCTGACGGCCTACAACCACGGTGCCGCCGGCATGCGCCGTGCCACCGAATCGGTCGGCACGACGGACTACGTGCGCATCAATCGCGGCTACAAGAGCGCATCCTTCGGTTTTGCCTCCCGCAATTTCTATCCGTCGTTCCTCGCCGCGCTCACGATCGACCAGAACCCGGACAAGTACTTCGGTCCCATCGAGCGCGCGGCCGAGGCGAAGTTCAGCGAAGTGGCGATGCCGGCCTACGTACCCGCCAAGGCGCTCGAACGCAGCATTCCGGTCGATCGCGCGACGCTGCGGGCGCTGAATCCGGCGCTGCTGCCGACGGTCTGGAACGGCGAGCGACTCGTGCCGCGCGGCTATCGCCTGCGGTTGCCGGACAACGGCCAGCGCCTCACGACCGAACAACTCGCGCAGCGCCTGCCCGCCACGGAGCAGTACGTGGCGCAGGTCGAATCGCGATCGCATCGCGTCGCGCGGGGCGAAACGCTTGCGAGCGTGGCGCAGCACTATCGCCTGTCGACGCGTGAGCTCGCCGCGCTGAACGGCCTGTCCGCGGATGCCGAGTTGAAGCGCGGTCGCAGGCTCCGCTTGCCGGACCGCATGCCGGCGCTCGTCTCGGGCCTGGTCGCGGCGGCTCCCGCCGTGCCGGTGGCCAGCGCGGGCGCCGCGCCCGCCCCGGCTGCCGCGGCGTCCGCTGGCGCAGCGAGCGTGGCGCGTCCGGCCGGCAGCGTGCATGTGGTCAAGCGTGGCGAGTCCCTGTCGGCGATCGCGACGCGCAGTGGCGTCCCCGAGGCCGAACTGATGCGCCTCAACAGCCTGCGCAATCCGAACTACATCTTCGAGGGGCAGCGGCTGCGCCTCGCCGGGGGTCCGGAAGTGGACGAGCCGGGCGCCGCGGCGACCGCCGAACTCGAGGGTGGCGCACCGGCCGCGCAAGCCGCCACCGTGGCGGTGCGCGAGAGCAGGGAAGATGAAGCGGCGGTGGTTGCGAGCGTGCGGCGCGCCAGTCGCGCGGAACCGGTATCGGCGGGCGAGGCCGAGGCGCTCGGCCCGGCGCTGGTCACGGGCTCCGAATCCGCGCCCTCCGCCACTGATGCGGTCGACTACAGTGTCGCGAAGGACCAGTCGATACGCGTGGTGGCGGCGGAGACACTCGGCCACTACGCCGATTGGGCAGGCGTCACTGCGTCGCGCCTGCGCCAGCTGAACGGCCTGCGCGGCGGACAGCCGGTCCTCGTCGGCCGCAAGCTGAAGCTCGACCTCTCTAAGGTGACGCCGGAGCAGTTCGAGCAGAAGCGGCGCGATTACCACTATGCGCTGCAGGCGAACTACTTCGAATCGCACCGCATACTCGGCACCGAGATCTATGTCGTGCGCCGCGGGGATTCGTTGTGGAGCATCTCGCAACGCTATGTCGGCGTGCCCACCTGGCTGCTGCAGCAGTACAACCCGGACGTCGACCTCGGCGAACTGCGGCCGGGAGCGCAGATCGTGGTGCCGCGGGTGGAGTCGAGCTGAGGGCCCGGGCCCTAGCGGCCGGTGGCGGGACGCGCCTGCCGGTCGCGGCGCAGGACGGTCGCGCACAGCAGCAGCGCGCAAGCCAGCACGTCGGCCCACACGATGCGGGCCATCGCGGCGCCGTGCGCGGCGAGCGGCAGCGCGAGGGCGATGAACGAGAGCATGCTGATCAACCCCGCGGCCACGGCGAGTGGCTGCAGGCGACGCCGGAATGCCGCGGCGAGCAGCAGGGTGCCGAGCAAGCCGAGGAGGATCGCGCGATGGCGCAGCAGCAATGCGAGATCCGGGTCGCCAGGGCTGACGCCATACAGCGCGCGCAGCTGCTCGACGCCGAGCATGCCCACGACGGGATAGAGATTGATGAGGCCGGCGAGGGCCAGCAGGGCGCTCGCGCAGGCGCCAGGCAACGATGGCATCGCCACTACTCCTTCAGGCGTTCAGCAAATTGTTGCAGGTCGCCCTGGCGCGTCCCGTCGCCAACGAACCGTTCATCGCCCAGCGATACGGCGAGCCCCGCGCGGGCGGCGAAGCAGGCGAGCCACGCCGCGTCGATTGGCACGGCGCGCGCGACATACCACCCGGCCGGCGAACGATAGGGCAGTCGGGAGAGCCCCATCGGCTCCGGCGACGAGGCGGGATCCGCTGCGCTGATCGACAGCGCGCCGCATTCGATGGCCGGCGTGGCCACGGAATCGGCGGGCGCTGCGACCCAGAGGTACAGGCGCCGCGCGCCCATGCGATTCGTTTCGAATGGCGCGACGTAGACGTAAGGGTCGGCGTCCCGCGCCCGGGGCGCGGTGGCGAGCAATTCGACGGGAGACGCGAGCCGCGTGACCGTCGTGCCGGTCGCCGCGTCGAGGCGCTCCTGCACGGCATCGACCGGTGGCGTCGCGCAGGCCGCGAGCAGGACGAGGGACAATGCGGCGAGCCGTGGCATGCGGCAATCGTGACGCGCCGCACGCTCCTGCGCAATCGACCGTCGCCTTGGGCAGCCGTGAAACCTATAATCCCGGCCATGAGGTACTGGGGCATTCTTGCGCTGACTGCCGGGGCTGCGCTGGCGGGCCTGCTGTGCGTGGCGCCCGCCGCCGCCGATGGCCTGCCCGGTGCGCAGCGCGTATCGGTCGCGCAGCCGGCGGCGGAGAGCCTGCCGGTGGCGGACAAGGTGCTCGTCCTGAAAGGCGAGCGGCGCCTGCAACTGCTGCGTCGCGGCCAGGTGCTGCGCGAATACAGGATCGCGCTCGGCCTGAACCCGGTGGGCCACAAGGAGCGTTCGGGCGATTTCCGCACGCCGGAAGGCAGCTACTACCTGACACGGCGCAATGCGCGCAGCGACTATTTCCTGTCGATCCAGGTCTCCTACCCGAGCGTGGCCGACGTGCGACATGCCCGCCGCAACGGCTGGGACGCGGGCGGCGCGATCATGATCCACGGGCTGCCGAATGAGCTGAAGCGCACGCCCGAATACTACGAGCGCACGGACTGGACCGACGGCTGCATTGCCGTCTCGAATGCCGACATGCTCGAGATCTGGCTGCTCACGCCCGATCACGTTCCAATCGACATCCGGCCCTGACACGCGCTAGCGTGGCGGGGATGGAAACCAGCAT
>CAZRLI010000075.1:0-8567 GCA_964600535.1 uncultured Steroidobacteraceae bacterium
GTTGGTTGGTGCTATACATGCACAACCATCGCCAATTTTCAGCCGTTATCGGTAATGGCATTTGAACGCTCGACACAAAATCAACGGACGGACAAAAAAGAGAAAAGTGCCATCGATTCGCAAAAATTAAAAGAGGTGCAACCCAACACACAAATCCAACGCTATTGCACCACATTTAATTTTGCCCCAACGCACCAAAGCCCACCCACCACTCCAAATTCTAAATATTGGCAATTAACACACATTGCTGCCAATTCATAGATTTTTTTATCTTTGCTTAAAATTTTTAAATCATCGCAACGGATAAACTAAATACAAAAAAACTAAAAAGCCATTTCAAGAACAAATCAGTTTTTGAAACGAAGGATATTATTGCATTTTACGAACAAATTGACGGTAACATAAAACCAACAACCATAAATTGGAGAATTTACGATTTGGTTCAAAATGGAATTTTACAACGAATTGGTAGAGGAAAGTTTACTATAGGTGAAGAAAAAAAATATACTCCCGAAATTTCATCAACAATAAAAAATGTTTTCAAAAAACTGAAAACGGAATTTCCTTATACAAACATTTGTGTTTGGAACACATCTGTTCTTAACGAATTTATGCAACACCAACCCAACCATTTTTTCATATTGGTAGAGACAGACAAAGAAACAACCAATTCCGTTTTTTACTTTTTGAGAGAAATAAAAAAGTCGGTTTTTATAGAACCTACAAGTGATATTTTAGAAAAATATATTACAAACGAAAGAGAAACATTCATCATCAAACCAATTATTTCGGAAGCTCCGACACAAAGTATAAATGGAATAGAAACTGTAACTATTGAAAAAATGTTAGTGGATATTTTTTGCGATGATGTTATTTTTTCGGCTCAGCAAGGTGGAGAAATGCGAACTATTTATAGAAATGCTTTTGAAAAATATACAATAAACCAAAGTAAAATGCTTCGCTATGCAGATAGACGTAGAAAGAAAGAAGAATTAAATCAATTTATAAAAACAATTTCAAATATATGGAAATAATATAAATACAATTCCAAAATATAGTTATGATAAACCAAAGTGAACTATCAGCCGAATGGCTTAATAAAATATCAAAACAACATCGAAATGCGGATAAAATTCTTGTTGAGAAAGTTATCCGAGCATTGCTATTGTTGGAAGGTTTAGCCAAGAAAAATCTACCATTTGTTTTTAAAGGCGGAACAGCTTTGATGCTTCATTTCAATTCAGCAAAACGTCTATCTATCGACATTGATGTTGTTCTACCGAATGAAATTGAAAATATAGAAAGCCTTTTAGATACAATTGCAGAAGAACAAGGTTTTTTGAGAAAAGAATTACAACACCGAAGCACAAACTCAAAAATCAAAAAAAAACATTATAAATTTTTTTACACACCTTTACACAAAACAAAAAAGGACGAAGAATATGTTTTGTTGGACATTCTTTTTGAATACGTAAATTACGTCAATATAATTTCTTTGCCCATCCAATCCGATTTTGTTCCTCAATCGGATAAACCATTACAGGTAAATGTACCGAGTTTAGAAGACATTTTAGGCGATAAACTCACCGCTTTTGCACCGAATACCACAGGTATTCCGTACTTCAAAAAAGAAGATAGTATGAGTATGGAAATCATCAAACAACTCTATGACATAGGAAATTTGTTTGATGTTGTACAAGATTTAGACATTATTAAAACTACGTTTTTTCGGTTTGCAAAAACTGAAATCGCTTATAGAAATTCGGAAGAAATTACAGAAAGTGATGTGTTGGACGACATTTATCAAACCGCACTTTCTATTGTGAGCAGAGGAAATGACGGAAATGGAAACTTTGACGAACTGCAAAAGGGAATTTTACGTATAAAACCGTTTATCTTTTCAGAAGTTTATCATATCGAAAAAGCGATTGCACACGCTTCAAAGGCAGCCTATCTTTCAGCTTTGATACACCATGATGCAAAGACGATTGAAAAATTTGAAAATCCACTTCAAATGAAAGATTGGCAAATTGACGAACCATTGAATAACAAGCTAAACAAACTAAAAAAATCCAATCCGGAAGCATTTGGCTATTGGTATAAGATTTACGAACTGAAAAGCATTAAAGAGTAATGAACAGCCACGAAATAGAACATAATGTAAAAACCATATTCGAGAATTTTTCAAAAGACAATTTCTTGTTCGATTTGCTGTTGGCTTACGGCATTTCTAAAACATCTATTACCCGTTTGAAAAGTGGAGATTTTAACCTTTCAAAAGTGGAAGGCGAAGTTCTTTACAAAAAGAAAATCTTTTTCAAAGAAGAAGAAACGGACAAATTGTTAAGTTCCATCGAGACCGTTTCAAAGGAGGAACGCATTGTAAAACACGCACCTCGTTTCGCTATACTGACAGATTATAAGACATTAGTGGCAAGAGATTTAAAGTTGGGTAAAAACTTGGATATTGCCATTACTGATTTGCCCAATCATTATACTTTCTTTTTGCCCTTGGCAGGTAGTGAAGTATATCATGCTACCAATGATAATGAAGCTGACCGTAATGCGGCTTACAAAATGGCACAGCTTTATGATTTACTCATTACGCAAAACCCCAACGTTTACAATTCAAAAGAAAACATACATAACCTCAATGTATTCTTATCCCGATTGTTATTTTGTTTTTTTGCGGAGGATACCGAAATTTTTGAAGGCGACAGTATTTTTACCAATACTTTGGTACAACATACCAATGACAATGGAAGCGATACGCATTTGTTTCTCGATAAAGTTTTTGAAAAGCTAAACACAAAAACGAATGAAAGCTTTGCAGACTATTTAACCAAATTTCCTTATGTAAATGGAGGCTTATTTGGCTCACAAATCTATTCGCCTGTTTTTACGACAAAAGCCCGTAATATTTTAATAGAATTAGGTGACCTTAACTGGAAGGAAATCAATCCCGATATTTTTGGGTCGATGATTCAAGCGGTAGTAATACCTGAATACCGAAGCGATTTGGGGATGCACTATACTTCTGTACCCAACATCTTAAAGCTCATCAGACCTTTGTTTTTGGATGAATTGTACGAAACCTTTGAAAACAGCAAAACCATTCCGCAACTGCGAAAACTCATTAACCGAATTGCGAAAATCAAATTTTTTGACCCGGCTTGTGGAAGTGGTAATTTTTTGATTATCGTTTACAAGGAGTTGCGTAAGTTAGAAATAGAGATTCTAAAGCGAATAATAGAATTACAAGGCAATTTTCTTTTTGTACATACCGAAATAAAACTCTCCCAGTTTTACGGAATTGAAATTGATGATTTTGCCCACGAAGTAGCCATACTTTCTCTCTATCTGGCAGAACACCAAATGAACCAATATTTTGAGCATCAGTTAGAAGGCTATACCGAGCACCAATCCATCATTCCGCTCAAACCTTCGGGAACTATTGTACAAGGCAACGCTGCTCGTGTAGATTGGAAAACGGTATGCCCGATTGATGCAGAAAGCGAAGTGTACATTATTGGAAATCCACCGTATTTGGGAAGTAGAAACCAAGTGAAGGAGCAAAAGGATGATATGGAATTTGTATTTAAGAAGGATTATAAAAGTATGGATTATGTATCTATATGGTTTTATAAGGGGGCAAAATTCATTGAGAATTACAATGCACAATTAGCTTTTGTTTCTACCAATTCTATATGCCAAGGTTTGTTGGTTGCGCTGACTTGGACGAGAATTTTAAATGAACAAATTGAAATTGGTTTTGCTTACCAATCTTTTAAATGGATAAATAATGCAAAAGGCAATGCAGGAGTTACGGTGATAATTGTAGGATTACGAAACAAAAGCACAAAACCAAAATATCTCTTTAAAGACAATATTAGAAAAGAAGCCAAAAACATAAATGCTTATTTACTTGATGGTGCGAATATTATTATTGAAGGTAAAAGCAAACCAATATCTAAATTTCCGATAATGGTTTTTGGTAATATGCCAAATGACGGTGGCAATTTGTTGTTTGAAGAAAACGAATACAAAACTTTCATTGCTAAATATCCAAAAGACAAAACGTTTATCAAGAAATATGTTGGAGGCTCTGATTTCATAAATGGTGAAATCAGATACACTTTGTTTGTTAGCGATAAAGACAGAGAAAAGGCAGAAAAGAATCCTGAAATTGCTCAACGATTTAAAAAAGTGTATGAGCATAGAATTAAAAGCACCGAAAAAAGTACAAGAGAGAAAGCAAAGGCACCAAATCAGTTTTACTTTTCAGGACATAAAGAAACAGATTCAATAATAGTTCCGAGAACCTCTTCTGAAAGACGGGATTATATTCCATTGGGATTTTTAACCTCTGAAACTGTTATTGCAGATTCGGCAATGGCAATCTACGATGCCCAACCCTGGCTTTTCGGAGTCATCCATTCCAAGATGCACATGGTTTGGGTAGATGCTGTGGGTGGAAAACTAAAAACCGATTACCGCTATTCAGCCAAGTTGTGCTACAACACCTTTCCATTTCCCGATATTACGGTCAAGCAAAAAGAAACTTTAAATTTGTATGTATTTGCCATTTTAGATGAACGTGCCAAACATCCCGAAAAAACAATGGCACAGCTATACGACCCCGATAAAATGCCCAAAGGTTTGCGAGAAGCTCACCAAAATTTAGATAAAGCAGTAGAAGATATTTATCGTTTGGGTAATCCGTTCAAGAGTGATACAGAAAGATTAGAGTTTCTTTTTAAACTATATGAGGAAATGATACAGAAAGACACCCTATTTGCAAAACAAAAGAAAACAAAGAAAAGGATTAATGGTTAATGATAAATTGTTAATGATGAAAGAGAATATAATTAAAGATAAGAGCTTTGGATTTGCAGTTCGTATAGTGAAACTGTATCAATACTTATGTGTACAGAAAAAAGAATATGTTTTAAGTAAACAGTTGTTGCGTTCCGGAACGAGTGTTGGTGCAATGGTACGTGAAGCCGAACACGCTAAATCAAAAACTGATTTTAAACATAAAATGAGCATTGCCCAAAAAGAAATAAATGAAACCATTTATTGGTTAGAACTTTTAAAAGAAACCGATTACCTCACAAATGAACAGTTTGAAAGCATCAATATAGATGCAGTTGAAATCATTAAGTTGATAACAGCTATTATCAAAACTGTCAAAACCAACATTAAACATTAATAATTAACAATTAGAAAAGATGCCCGATTTTGTAAAAGTAGAATATAACCAAACAGGTAAAAGTAAAAAGACCAACGAGCTGGGAATGCGTGAAATGCAGGAACGAGCATACAATGCCAAGTCTTCAAAATATCTTTTGATTAAAGCACCACCTGCATCGGGTAAATCAAGGGCTTTAATGTTTATTGCTTTGGATAAACTTAAAAATCAAGGCATTAAAAAAGCCATTGTTGCCGTTCCCGAAAAATCAATTGGAGTATCGTTTAGTTCTACTCAACTCACCGATTACGGTTTTTTTGCCGATTGGACAGTAAACCCAAAATATAATTTATGCACATCAGGTTCAGATTCTAGCAAGGTAAAAGCATTTTTAGATTTCCTGGAAAGCGATGAGCAAATTTTGATTTGCACACACGCTACGTTGCGTTTTGCATTTGACGGATTGGACGAAAAGAAATTGAATGATACCTTAATTGCTATTGATGAATTTCACCACGTTTCTGCAGACGGAGATAACCGCCTGGGTGAAGTGATGAAAAATATAATGGCAAAATCAAATGCTCACATTATAGCAATGACAGGTTCGTATTTTCGTGGCGATAATGTACCTGTTTTAATGCCAGAAGATGAAGCAAAGTTTACAAAAGTTACCTATAACTATTACGAACAGCTGAACGGTTACGAGTTTTTAAAATCCTTGGGCATTGGTTATCATTTTTACACAGGACGCTATTTCAAAAAACAACCCGACCGAGAAATGTCGGCATTGGAAGAAATATTAGACGAAAACAAAAAGACGATTATTCATATTCCAAGTGTAAATTCTGCGGAATCATCCAAAGAGAAATACGAAGAAGTCGGACATATTATTGATGTTTTGGGAGATTTGGAATCGCAGGACGAAAATACAGGTGTATTGTATGTAAAAAGCAAACGAAGTGGTCGAATTTTAAAAGTTGCCGATTTGGTAAATGACAATCCAAAAGAGCGAGATAAAATTTCGGCTTATTTACGAGATATAAAATCTGTCGATGATATTGACATCATCATTGCATTGGGAATGGCAAAAGAAGGTTTTGACTGGCCCTATTGCGAACACGCTTTAACCATAGGTTACAGAGGTTCGTTAACCGAAATTATCCAAATTATTGGTAGAGCTACAAGAGATAGCAACAATAAAGCACACGCACAATTTACCAATCTGATAGCACAGCCCGAAGCCGATAATGATGAAGTAAAAGTAGCGGTAAATAATATGCTGAAAGCCATCACAGCATCACTTTTAATGGAACAGGTTTTAGCACCCAATTTCAAATTCAAATTGAAAGAAGATGATAACGACGATGAAGAAGACAACGATAAGGACGAAAACACTATAAAAATAAGAGGATTTAAATTACCCACCTCGCAACGTGCCAAAGACATTATTGAAAGTGATTTGAATGATTTGAAAGCGAGAATTTTGCAAGACGATAAAATGCTGAAAGCAATGCCAGGCAATGTTGATCCTGAAGTTATCAATACGGTTTTGATTCCAAAAATCATTCGTGAAGTGTATCCCGATTTGAGTGATGATGATGTAGAAGCGGTTCGTCAGCACGTTGTAGTAGATTCTGTCATTAAAAACAGTATTATAGAAGAACAAGGCGGAAAGAAATTTGTGAGAATGGCAAACAGCTTTGTGAATATTGATGACATTCACATTGATTTGATAGACCAAATAAATCCATTTCAAAAAGCCTTTGAAATTTTGTCAAAGTCGGTAACTACACAAGTATTAAAACTGATTGATGAACACATTCAATCCATAAAAATCGAAATGACGGAAGATGAAGCCATTATATTATGGCCACAAATAAAAGAATGGATTGGGAAAACAGGAGAAGCACCTAGCATTCAATCGTATGACCCGAAAGAAAAAAGAATGGCAGAAGCTGTTATATTTCTACGTGAATTAAAACGACAAAAAGCATTAAATGAACAATAAGAAAAAAATATCATTAGACGACATCTTCAACGATGATGATTTTAGCTTGTTGGATGCAAAGCAAAAAACATCGAATGTAAAAACCGCAGACCAACGGCTTTTAGATTCGTTTGAAGAGATTAATGCGTTCTTTGATAAAAATAATAGAGAGCCAAATACTTCAAGTATGTCGGAGTATGGCTTATTGGCTCGTTTGAAAAACATCAGAGAAAACGAACAACAAAAAATTTCGCTAAAACAATATGACAGACATAATCTTTTAGGTGAAGTAAAAATTCCTAAAACTTCTATTGAGGACATTCTGAATGATGATGAATTGGGATTGTTAGATAGCGACAGCGACTTGTCTATTTTCAAATACAAACACATTCCTAAAGAAGAGGAAAGAGCAGAAGCGGATTTTGTAGCACAAAGGAAGCCTTTGACGGAAAAAGAATTTAAACCGTATGAAGCGATTTTTCAAAAGGTACATCAGGAAATCAAAGAAGGAAAACGAAAGATCCTTCCATTCAATAATATTGAAAAGAACTTACACGTTGGTGATTTTTATTTGATTGATGGAGTAATGCTTTATTTAAAAGAAGCTAATCTTGAAAAAACAGTTTGGGAACAAAAATCAGGAAATCGTGAGCGTATTGAGGGACGAACATTCACCATTTTTGAAAATGGAACGTATAGTAATATGTTGTATCGTTCATTAGGAAAACAAATTCAAAAAAATGGAAAGTTGATTACGAATACTTACGAAGGTATAAACAATGAACTCTACGTAAATGCTGGAATGGTAAAAGAAGAAGACGTTCAGACGGGTTGGGTTTACATTTTGAAATCTAAATCAACAAATCCCGAAATATCGGCTATTAAGGACTTGTACAAAATTGGATTTTCGAGCACTCCGATTGATGAACGCATTAAAAATGCAAAAAATGAGGCTACTTATTTGTTTGCAGATGTGATAAAAGTAGAAAGTTTTGCAATCTACAATCGTAATGCAGATAAATTAGAACATTTGTTACACCGATTTTTTGCATCAGTTTGCTTAAACATCGATTTATTTAACAACAAAGGACAACGAGCTACACCAAGAGAATGGTTTGTTGTTCCACTTGAAATAATTCGTGAAGCGATTGAGTTAATTTTAATCGAGAAAATAATAGATTATGAATATGATAAAGAAAACAAAGTTATTGTAGAGAAATAATCCACGCTTTTGGTAGCACGTTTGCATTTTTCCAATCGCACAAAGCCAGATAAAAAATGAAAAGAGCTACCAAGCCAACGCTCAACAGAACGACTGAAAAGAGCCACTGCCACTAACACGGGTAGCCGTTGCGCAACTTCGTTTTTTTAGGGCTTATTTTTCATATT
>CAZRLI010000076.1:0-8561 GCA_964600535.1 uncultured Steroidobacteraceae bacterium
TATTGTGGCCCGACCGACAGGGTGCCGAGGCCGAGGGAATCCGAGATGAGCGGCGCCAGCGTGCCGCCGAACACGGTGGCCGCGGCGATCACGAGCAGGATGTTGTTGAAGAGGAGGAACGACTCCCGCGACGCGAACTCGAAGCCCGCAGCCGACTTCAGCAGCGGCGCGCGCCAGGCATAGAGCGTGAGTGCACCACCGATCATGATCACCAGGAAGGCGAGTATGAAGATGCCCCGCGCCGGGTCGGCGGCGAAGGAATGCACCGACACCAGCACGCCCGAGCGCACGAGGAAGGTTCCGAGGAGGCTCAGCGAAAACGCCAGGATCGCCAGCAGCAGCGTCCAGCTCTTGAAAAGGCCGCGCTTGTCGGTCACGGCGAGGGAATGGATCAGCGCCGTGCCCACCAGCCACGGCATGAACGAAGCATTTTCGACCGGGTCCCAGAACCAGTAGCCGCCCCAGCCGAGCTCGTAGTACGCCCACCAGCTGCCGAGTGCGATGCCGAGCGACAGGAACGCCCAGGCCGCGAGGGTCCACGGCCGGGTCCAGCGCGCCCACGACTGGTCGAGTCGTCCTTCGAGCATCGCCGCTATCGCGAAGGCAAAGCCGACGGCGAAGCCTACATACCCCGTGTAGAGCAGCGGCGGATGCAGCGCGAGCGCAGGGTCCTGCAGCAGCGGATTGAGGTCCCGGCCGTCCGGCGCCGCGGGCTCGAGGCGCAGGAAGGGGTTGGAGGTCGCCAGCGTGAAGAGCAGGAAGCCGAAGCTCACGAGTCCCAGCACGCCGAGCACGCGCGCACCGAACCGCGGCGGCAGGCGCGCTGTCCCGAATGCGACCGCAATCGTCCAGAACGCGAGCAGCACGATCCACAGGAGCAGCGATCCCTCGTGGGCTCCCCACACCGCGGCGACGCGGTAGACGAGTGGCAATGCCGAGTTGGAGTTCTGCGCGACATAGGCGAGCGAAAAATCGAGGCGCACGAAGCTCGCCACGAGGCAGGCGAACGCCGTCACGACCATCACGGCCTGGCCGGCCGTCGCGGGCACCACCGCCGCGAGCCAGCGATCGCGGCCGAGCGCCGGCGCCGCCAGGCCGAAGAAAGCCTGCAGGCCCGCGAGCAGCAGCGCGAGGATCAGAGCGAAGTGGCCGAGTTCGGGCAGCATCGCTCCTCAGCCCCGTGGTGCCGCCGGCTGCCCTGCCGGCTTCAGTGACCGGTGGACTTCCGGCGGCATGTAGTTCTCGTCGTGCTTGGCGAGCACTTCATCCGCGGTGAACACGCCGTCAGGCCCGAGCCGACCATGCGCGACCACGCCCTGCCCCTCGCGGAACAGGTCCGGCAGCACGCCCTGGTAATGGACCGGCACCGAACGCTGGAAATCGGTGACCACGAACTGCACCTGCAGGCTTCCCGGTGCCCGCACGACGCTGCCTTTCTCCACCATGCCGCCGAGGCGGAAGCGCTCGCCCCGCGGCGCCTCGCCCTGCGCGACCTGGGTTGGATCGAAGAAGAACATCACGTTCTCGCGAAATGCCTGCAGCGCCAGCGCGCCGGCCACCGCCACGCCCGCGACGATGCCGAGCACCAGCACCAGGCGGCGGCGACGCGGGGTCACGGGGAATCCCCTGCGGCCGCAATCCGCCGCCGTGCTTCGGCCCGCGCCGCCGCCAGGGAGCGGCGGGCCGCGATGACGTTCCACGCGATGATGCCGACGGTCAGGGCGACCGCGGGCCACACCGACGACGCATAGCCGCCCATCGCAAGAAAATCGCTCATGCTTCCACCGCCTCGGCAACCCAGCGTGCCTGGCGCTCGCGGCGCAGGATCTCGCCGCGCACCCGCACCAGCAACAGTGCCACGAACAATAGTGTAAACCCCACGAACATGATCAGCAGCGGGGTCAGCATCGGCCAGCTGATCGATGGCTTGCCGAACTTCATCACCGATGGCGCCTGGTGGATCGAGTTCCACCACTCGACCGAGTAGCGGACGATCGGCACGTTCACGACGCCCACCACGGCGAGCACGGCACTGGCGCGATCGGCGCGCTGCGGGTCCTCGATCGCCGAACGCAGGCCCATGTACCCCAGGTACAGGAAGAGCAGCACGAGCTCGGCGGTGAGGCGCGGGTCCCAGACCCAGTAGGTGCCCCACATCGGCTTGCCCCACAGCATGCCGGTGCAGAGTGCGGCGATGGTGAAGGACGCGCCGATCGGTGCGCAGCCCGCCGCGACCGCGTGCGCCACCTTCATCCGCCACACGAGGCCGATGGCCGCGGCGACCGCCATCAGCGTGTAGGCCATCAGCGACAGCCAGGCGCTCGGCGCGTGCACGTAGATGATGCGAAAGCCATCGCCCTGCTGGTAATCGGCTGGCGCGAGCACCAGCCCGCCGTACAGGGCCACGACGATCGCGATCGCCGCCGGCCAGGCAAACCACGGCAGCAGCCGGTCCGCGAGACCGTACAGGTGCGGTGGCGAGCCGAAGCGATGAAACCAGGTCCAGTCCATGCCCTACTCCAGGCTGATGCGAACGGCGGCCGCCGCCGCGAGCGGCGCGAGGGTGACGCCGAGCACGGCGAAGGCAGCCAGGAAATACATCGGTGCGGCGATCCCGCTGCCGTCAATGGCGCGCGCGGTCGCCTGCGCGCCGAAGATCAGCAGCGGCACCGCCAACGGCAGCGTCAGCAGCGAAAGCAGCGCACCACCGCGCCGGATGCCGATCGTGAGGCCGGCGGAGACCGCGCCGAGGAGACTCAGCGCAGCGGTGCCCAGCGCGACCGACGCGAGGATGCCGGGCATGGCGGCGGGCGCGACCGCCAGTCCGTATGCCGCCACCGGGCTCATCAGCGCGAGCGGCAGCCCCGCGAGCAGCCAGTGCGACGCCGTCTTCGCGAACAGCAGCCAGGTGAGCGAACGGCCGGACAGCGCGAACTGCTCGAGCGTGCCGTCCTGGGCATCCTCCCGGTACAGGAATTCGATCGCGAGCAGCGATGCCAGCAGCGCGCCCACCCAGAGCACGCCGGGGGCGACGTCGCGCAATCGCGACGGTTCGGGGGACAGGGCGAGCGGGAACAAGGTCGTCACTATGGCAAAGAACAGGATCGGGTGCAGAAGTTGCCCGCGATTCCTGAAAGCGAGACGCAGGTCTCGTTCGATCACCAGCTTCGCGGCGCGCCAGGTGTCGCTCATCTGGGCGATAGCGCGAGGCGCCGAGTTCCCGGTGCCGACATCGGCAGCGCAGCATGCACGGCGGCGACGACGATGCCGCCCCGCGCCAGTTGCCGCTCGACCAGGCGTCCCACCAGCTCCTGGCCCGCGACATCGAGGTGGGTCGCAGGCTCATCGAGCACCCAGAGCGGAACGGTTGCGAGCACGACGCCCGCGAGTGCCACCCGGCGGCGCTGCCCGGCCGACAGGGTGCGAACCGGGCGATCCGCGAAACCGCCCGCGCCAACCTCGGCGAGCGATTCCCCGATGTCGGCCGCACTCAGCTCGCGCCGGATGCCGATGGCATAGCGCAGGTTCTCGGTCGCGCTGAGGTCCGCCTTGAGCGGCGACTCATGTCCGAGGTAGGCGAGCTGCGCGTGGTAGGCGCGCGCATCGCGCCCGATGCCCTGCCCGTTCCACTCCACTGCGCCGGATTCTGCGTGCACGAGCCCCACGATGGTGCGCAGCAGGCTGGTCTTGCCCGCACCATTGCTGCCAGTGACTTCGAGGTACTCGCCGCCTTCAACGGCGAACGAGACGCCGCGCAGCACGTGGCGCTCGCCCCGGAACACGTGCAGGGAAGTCCCCGTGAGTCGATGAACGGCCATCCGCCCAGTTTAACATCCACGACGGTCGCCCCGAGGCGCGGCCGGGCGGAACTCAGGATTCGCGCAGCGCCGTCGTCACCGGCAGGCGCGCGGCCCGCAGCGCCGGCGCGAGGCCGCCGATCAGCCCGATCGCAAGCGCCCAGCGCACTCCGGTACCGAGCAGCGCGGGCGAGACGTCGAAGCGGAACACCACCTGGCTGAAATTCGCGCCGAGTGTCGATACCGCGTAGTCGTGGAACACCACCCAGGTGACGGCGGCGCCGAGCGCACCACCCAGCAGCGCCAGCAGCATCGCCTCGAGTACCACCGACACCAGGACCGGCAGCGGCCCGAAACCGATCGCACGCAGGGTCGCGACTTCGCGTGCCCGCGCGTTGACCGCCGCGTACATGGTGTTGAGCGCGCCGAAGACCGCGCCGATCGCCATGATGGCGGCAATCACGAGTCCCACGATCCGGATCACCTTGCTGAGCTGTTCGGACTGCGCGCTGTAGTAGTCGCGCGTGGTGCGGGCATCGACCTTCAGGCGCGGGTCGCTCTTGAGCGCCGCCTTGAAGGCGTCGAAGGATTGCGGCGACGCGAGGCGTACGGTCACGGACTGGAAACCGTTCCTGCGGTAGGCGGAGGCGACGGTCTCCGCATCACCTTCGAGTTCCGATTCGTGTGCATCGCCCGAGGCGAACACCCCGACGATCGTCCATTGCTGCGAATTCAGGTTGATCGTCGCCCCCGGTTCCAGGCCGACGAACTGGTCGCGCGCGCCGCGCCCGACGATCAATTCCCTCAGCCCGGGCTTGAAGGGCCGGCCTTCGATGATCTGCACATTGGGGCGCAGCTGCCAGGCCTGCGGGCCGACGCCGCGGATCTCCACGTTGGCCTCGGCCCCACTCGCCTTCTTCGTGATGTTCGTCACGACGACGATCTCCGCCGAGCCGATGGCCTTGCCCTGCGCGTCGCGCGCGATGCCGGGTGCCTGCAGGACCAGGGTCGCATCCTCGCGCGCCAGCCCCGAATCGAGTTCGGCCGTCGCGCCCCCGCGCAGCACGATGGCGGTGTCGGCATTGCCGGTTCCCCGCAGGGTTGCCGCGAGCCCCGCGCCGAGGGCGAGCAGGGCCACCAGCACGCCGACCACCCCCGCGATGCCGATCACGATCACTGACGAAGCGCCCAGGCGCTGCGGCAGCGTCAGGATCCCGACCCAGGTCACGGCGGCGGCCTGCCGGCCTGTCCGCGTCACCGTCATCCAGGCCAGCAGCGCCAGCGCAAGGGCGAACAATACGATCGCCGGCACCAGCACCCAGGCGGCCAGCGACGCCGCGACCAGCACGAGGCAGGCGAGCGAGTTCCTGAGGCCCGGCATGACCCCTGCCCCTCAGCGCCCCGCGAGCGCGTCGACGATGCGCAGGCGCATCGCGCGCAACGCGGGCAGCACGCCGACCAGTACTCCCACGGCGATCATCAGCGCGATGCCGCCGGCCCAGGCGGCGGGCCCGACCGGCGGCAGCTCGAGCAGCCCGCCGCTGGCGGCGCTCACGATGGGCGTCAGCAGCGCGGCGAGCCCGAGGCCGAGCACTCCACCGACCAGGATGAGGACTACCGATTCCATGAAGACGAGCGCCAGCACGCCCCGGTCGGTGAAGCCCAGTGTCTTGAGCGTGGCCAGTTCCGGGATGCGTTCCCGGACCGCCTGCGCCATGGTGTTGCCGGTGAGCAGCATCAGCGTGAAGAACACAGCGCCGATGATCGCGGTGACGATCAGGCCGATGTCGCCGATCTGCCTGGCGAAGGAGAGGTTGAACTCCTGCTCCGACTGCGTCCTGGTCTCGTGGTCCGAGTTAGCCGACAGGGCGTCGATGGCCTGCGCGACCTGGGCGGACCGGTTCGGGTCCGCCACCTGCACGATGATCCAGCCGACGCTGCCACTGCCGTAGCCGTTCGCCTCGTCGAAGTACTTCCAGTGCAGCATGATCTGCTGCTCGAGCGCGCGCGCCTTCGCATTGGGCGCCTCGTAGATGCCGACGATGTCGAACTGCCAGTTCGTGTCGCCGGTCGCCTTGTTCGGGAAGATCGAGCCCATGACCGGCAGCTTGTCGCCCACCTTCCAGCCGAAGCGCCGGGCGAGCGCTGCGCCCACCAGCACGCCGGTGCGCGTGCGCGCGAAGGCGTCGAGCATGGGCTTCGTCACCCCGTAGTCCGGATAGACGTCGAAATAGCCCGGTGCGACCGCGAAGATGATCAGTTGGTTCTTCGGCTCGCGGTAGTAGCCGCCGAACCAGTTGGCCCAGGTGGCGCGACGCACGCCGGGAGTCGCCTGCACCCGCGCCACGAGGCTCTCGGGCAGCGCCTGGATGATGGAAAACCGCGAGGAGACGACCATGCGATCGACGCCGGCCAGCGTGCCGCCCGCATTGAAGGCCGCGCGCACGCCGTCCAGCAGCCCGAACAGCAGGAAGGCCACCAGCACCGAGAGGATCGTCAGCACCGTGCGGGTTTTCCTGCGGGCGAGCGCCGCCCAGACGAGGTGCAGGTACTTCACGCCGCCGCCTCCGCGAGCGTGCCCTTCTCGAGGTGCAGCGTATGGGTCGCGTGGTCCGCAGCCTTAGGGTCGTGCGTCACCATGATGATGGTCTTGCCGTGCTCGCGGTTGAGGACCTGCAGCAGCCGCAGTACCTCTTCGGCCGATTGCCGATCGAGGTCGCCGGTTGGCTCGTCGCACACGAGCAGCGCGGGGTCCGACACCAGCGCGCGCGCGATCGCGACGCGCTGCTGCTGGCCGCCCGACAGTTCATTAGGCTTGTGCTGGGCGCGGTCCGCGAGGTTGACGAGCGACAGCGCAATGGCCGCGTTGCGCTTGCGCTCGGCGCCCGACAGCTTCGTCAGCAGCAGCGGCACCTCGACGTTCTTCTGCGCCGTGAGCATCGGCAGCAGGTTGTAGAACTGGAAGATGAAGCCGACGTTGGCCGCGCGCCATTTCGCGAGCGCCGTGCCACCGAGGCTGTCGATGCGCCGGCCGCCGACCGCGATGCTGCCGCGGGTCGGGGAATCGAGCCCGCCGATGAGGTTCAGCAGCGTCGTCTTGCCCGAGCCCGACGGACCCATCAGGGCGAGGAAATCGCCCTGGTGGATGTCGAGCGTGATGTGGTGCAGCACTTCGACGGACTGGCGCCCGCGTTGGTAGGTCTTGCTGACATCGCGGATTTCGACCAGTGCAGTCACTTGCCACCTTCCCTGACCCGGGCGCCGTCGGTCATGTCCGGCGGCGGCGCGAGCACGATGCGTGCGCCGGCTTCGAGTCCTTCGAGTTGCGTCAGGTCGCCGAACGCCTGGCCGACCTTGACCACGCGCGCGCGCGCGCGTTCGCCCTCCACGACGAACACCACGTTCGCGGCGCCCCGCTGCGTGATGGCGGCCGCCGGCACGAGCACCCCGGCCGGCGCTGCGGCGGCGCCCGCCGGCCTTTCGTTCGCGAGGAACGATACGCGCACGCCCATGTCCGGCAGGATGCGCGGGTCCTTCTGGTCGAGGCCGATGCGCACTTTCACCGTGGCCTTGCCGCGGTCGGCCGTCGGAATGATCGCGATCACGTGCGACGGAATGACCCAGTCCTGGTAGGCATCGAGCACGGACTCGGCCGGGCCTCCCGGTACCACGCGGTTGATGTAGGCCTCGTTGACATCGACCTCCACCTCGAGCGAATCCATGTCGACGAGCGTGCCGATGCCGGTCCGCGTGAAGCCACCGCCCGCCGACAGCGGCGAGATGATTTCACCGACCTGCGCCGCCTTGGCGACGACGACCCCCGCAAATGGTGCGCGCACCGTCGTGTATGCGAGCTGGACCTGCGCGCTTCGGACCTGCGCCTGCGCCACCTCGACCGACTCCCGCTGCGCGGCGAGCTGTGCCGCGAGCGACTCGGCCTGGGTGCGCGCCGACTCCACCGCCTGCGCCGATACCAGCCTGCGGGCGAGCAGGTCCTGCTGGCGGGCGTAGTCGCGCTTCGCCTGTTCGAGCTCGCTCGAGTACTGGCCGACGCGCGCGCGCACCTCGCCGAGCTGTGCGGTGGCCTGTGCGAGCTGTGCGCGTTGCGAGGTATTCTCGAGGCGGGCCAGCACCTGCCCTTCCCCGACGTGCTCGCCTTCCTCGATCAGCACTTCGGTGAGCTTGCCGGTGATCTGCGCGGAAACGGTGGCCTGGCGGCGCGCGGTCACGTAGCCGGTCGCCTGCAGTATGGCTGTCGCCGCCGAGCCCTGTGCGGCGGGTGCCGCTGCCGTTGCGACCTGCACTTCGAACGCGGCATTCGCGCGGCTCCACCACCAGGCCGCGCCGGCCCCCAGCACGAGGACCGCCGCGCCTGCGGCGATCCAGGGCGCGCGCGGCGGTGCATCGTCTTCGCTGCGATCGATGCGCAGCTCGCGCAGCAGCTGGTCCTTGTCGCGGGTGTCGTTCATGGGGTGCCGCATCGTATCGTGCAGCGCAGTGCGCGCAAGGCGCCCGTGGGTCCCGGGCGGATTCCGAGCCAGTGGCGCGCCGTGATACGCGTAATATCAATAGGATAGGTAATACATCTCGTCTTATTTCTGTGCCCCGGGCCGGACTCGAACCGGCACGACCTTGCGGTCAACGGATTTTAAGTCCGTAGCGTCTACCGATTTCGCCACCAGGGCAGCGGTACATACTAACGAAGCGGCGTGGAGGCTAGGGTCGGAATCGAACCGGCGTACACGGCTTTGCAGGCCGCTGCAT
>CAZRLI010000077.1:0-8507 GCA_964600535.1 uncultured Steroidobacteraceae bacterium
GGCGCTGGTCGTCGGCAACACGATCGGCATCGGCATCTTCATGATGCCGGCTGCACTCGCGCCCTACGGCCTCAATGCCCTCATCGGCTGGGGCATCACCGTGGTCGGCTGCCTGTTCCTCGCGCGCGTGTTCGCGCGCCTCGCGCAGTGCTATCCGGCCGCGGATGGCCCTTATTCGTACATCCGCTCGACGCTCGGCCACTGGCCCGCCTTCCTGTCGATGTGGAGCTACTGGGTCTCGAACTGGATCACCAATGCGACGCTCGCCGTGAGCGTGGTCGGTTACCTCGACGCCTTCGCGCCGCCGCTCGCGCGCATCCCGCCCGCGCTGCTGGCACTCGTGTTGTTGTGGGTGTTCGTCCTCGTGAACCTGCTCGGCACCCGCGCGGGCGGGCGCGTGCAGGTCGCCTGCACCGCGCTCAAGCTGCTGCCGATGGTGGCAGTCGTGCTGCTGGGCGCATGGACGCTGCTCGCCGACCCCGGTGCCTACGCCCGGACCATGCCCGCGACGGCGATCACCTTCCCGCAAACGATGGCGGCCTCAACCATCGCGCTCTTTGCGATGCTCGGACTCGAGTCGGCAAGCGTGCCGGCCGGGCGGGTGCGCGACCCGGGCCGCAACATCCCGCGCGCCACGCTGATCGGCACGCTGCTCACGGCGGTGATCTACATCCTCGTCTCGACGGTGCCGCTGCTGCTGATCCCGCAGGCCGAGCTCGCGCAGTCGAGCGCGCCTTTCGTCGACCTGCTCGACCGGTTCCTCGGCGAGGGCAACGGCCGCTGGCTCGCGCTTTTCGTGGTGGTGAGCGGCCTCGGCGCGCTGAACGGCTGGACGCTGATCGTCGGCAATCTCACCGCGACGATGGCGACACAGGGCGACTTTCCGGCGTCCTTCTCGAGGCTGAATCGCCACGGCGCGCCGGCCCGCGCGCTCGTCGTCACGGGCCTGCTCGCGAGCGTGATGATCCTGATGAATTACAGCAAGTCGCTGGTCGATGGCTTCGTGTTCCTGAGCACCATCGTGACTGCGGCGAACCTGCCCTTGTACCTATGCTCTTCGCTCGCGCTCGTCGTGATGTGGCGGCGCGGCGAGCGCCCCGCCGGGCGCGAACTGCAGGTACTCGGACTCCTCGGCACGGCCTATGTGATCCTCACCTTCTACGGCGTCGGCCACGTGCCCTTCCTGTGGGCGCTGGCGCTCGCCGCGGCGGGCGTGCCGATTTCGCTCTGGTCGCGCCACGCCGACCGCGCTCAGCGTGCGCCGAGCGCGGCCTCGTAGAGGCCGTCGAGGAAGCGCAACTGTTCCGCGCGCCCGGGCTTGCGCACCGCGATTTGCGGCGCGAGGTCGAGCATCCGGTCCGTCGCGCGCTCGTAGCGTGGCCACTGCGGCAGGCCCGGGCCGTTCGGGTCGCCGTGTTTCGCGAAGTTCACCCAGTAGCCCGAGACGATACGCGCCATGCGCTCATCCGCCGCGGTGGGCGGTGCCTTGCCGCGCCAGCGGCCGCCCATGCCGAGATCGCCGAACACGAAGGCGACGTCGTCCGAGTGGCCCGCGCCGGGAACGGTCCCGCGCCGGCCTTCGGCGACGTAGCTGAATTCATAGAACCAGGCCGGCTGGCCGACGCTCGACATTTCCCCTGCGAGGAACCGTGCCGGTCCGCGGAACAGCATGTCCATGAACCAGGTCCTGACCAGCGCCGCCTCGTCGAGCCCGGCATAGGCCTGCCGGACCGCCGCGGGATCCTCGCCGCGCAGCATGTCCTTGAGCTTGAAATCGTACGGCCCGAGGAGTGACGCCTCCCAGCTGGTGGTACCTGACAGGAACGGCACAGGCTGCTGCCGACCCGCGCGGAAGCTGCGCGAGACATCCTCGGGCAGTACCCGGCCGTCGACCACCGGGTTCATCGAGTTCGGAATTTCCTTCTCGGAATACGCGATGATCGTCTCGAAGGGCAGTGCGCGCAGCCTTGCCGGCGCGTCACCGTCATCGGCAATGCCGAGGCTCGCCGCCATCTGCAGGCCATCGTCTTCGAGCGAGACGAAGGGACCCCCGCTGCCGCGCAGCCTACGGTCCCCTTCGATGCGCGATGCGCCGCTTTGCGCGATCGCGCCCTGGAAAAGGCCGCGCGCGGATGGCGTCGCCATCAGGGTGGTGACGGACACGCCGCCCGCCGACTGGCCGAAAATCGTCACGCGTGCCGGGTCGCCACCGAAGGCCGCGATGTTGTCGTGCACCCAGCGCAAGGCCGCGACCTGGTCCATCAGCGCATAGTTGCCGACCGGCTGGTCCGGCATGGTGGCCGACAGGCGCGGATGGGCAAACAGCCCGAGGCGGTCGAGCCGGTAGTTGATCGTGACGACCGCGACACCCTTGTGCACGAGCGCAAAAGGCTCGGCGCCCGGCCACGAACCGGCACCCCAGCGGTAGCTGCCGCCATGGATCCACACCATGACGGGGACCCGCGCCCCGCCCTCGAAGGCATCGGCGGGTACGTAGATGTTCAGCCTGAGGCAGTCCTCGCCCACGGCCAGCCCGGCCAGCGGATAAGGCGTGCGGCGCGACTGCGCGCAAATGGTGCCGAACGCTTCCGCGTCCAGCACCGCATCGCGACGGGGCGCGGGCTGCGGCGGCTGCCAGCGCCACTCGCCGACCGGGGGTGCCGCGTAGGGAATGCCGCGAAACACCGCGACACCGCCCAGCATCACGCCGGTGACCCCGCCCTCGGCGGTCGCAACGATGCGCGTCGGGGCGGCAGCAGCAGCCACCGACGTCACCAGCAGGTACAGCAGCGTGACGCCGCCGAGACGCGCAATGCCCCTCATGTCAGAACCGGTAGCTCGCAGTGACCCCATAGGTGCGCAGGCGAGGATACGCGACCGTCGTGCGATTGAGGAACAACGCCACCTGGTTGTCGACGTAGTTGTTGAGCCAGCTGTCGCGGAAGGCGCCGGTCGGGGTCGCGTCGTCCGTCAGGTTCTCGCCCCACAGCTCCAGGCGCCACGCCCTGGACTCGAGGCCGAGGCGCGCGTTGAGCCGCTCCGTCGCGCCGGTTTTCGTCAGGCCATCCGACATCGGCTTCTGGCTTGCCTTGTACGAGAAGTCGGCGCGACCGAAGAAATCGAAGCCGGAGAAGGCCGCGTGCCGGTAGTCGAGCCCCAGGTTCCACTGCGTCGGCGACGTGCGCGGCAGCTCGAAGCCCGAAATGTCGCCGCCCGAAGCCGTGAAGGACGGCAGGGTGACCAGGCTGCGATTGACCGCATCCTTGAACTCGGCGTCCGTGTACGAGTAGGCCAGGTTCGCCGTGAAGCCCATTCCCAGCGCCGCGCGCAGCGCCAGTTCGACGCCCTGCGAGGTCGCGGTGCCCACGTTGAGCGTGACCGTCTGCGGAATGGACGAGCCGGGCGACAGTGCCGGCAGCTGCATGTCGGTCCAGTCGACGTAGAACACGGCCACGTCAAAGCCCACGCGACCGCCCGCCAGCGACCCCTTCGTGCCGAGCTCATAGGTCCAGTTCTGCTCGGGCTCGAACGATTCCTCCGCGGCGACGCTCGCACTCTCGTTGAAACCGCCCGCCTTGATGCCCTTGGCGGCCGACGCGTAGATCATCAGCCTGTCGGTCGCACGGTAGTCCACCGTGAAGCGCGGCGTGAAGAACGACCACGTGTCGTTGAACTGGCGCGGGTTGACGATCACGCGCCCGTCGCGGATCGGCGTGCTCTGGGTCTTCTCCTCCTCCGTGTAGCGGGCCTCGACGCGACCGCGCAGGCGATCGGTGAGGTCGTACTCGAGGGCGCCGAACACCGCCCGGGATTCCGTTTCCCGTGCGAAGCGCGAGTAGGCCGGCACCCCGTTCGTCACGAACCAGGGGGTCGCGATCGCCGTGAAGAAGGGCGGAATGAAGCTGACGAAGTTCGCCGGGAGCAGGCTCAGCGTCCCCGCATCGAGGCCCCCGTCGTATTCCTGTTCGTAGTAGTAGAGTCCCGCCGTCCAGCGCAGGGGCGTGCCCTCGCCGCCGGAGAGGCGCAATTCTTCGCTGAATTCGTCCACATAGTCCCGGTCGCCCCGGAAGAGCTTCGACTGGAAGACCTGCGGCACGACGGCGTTGGACGGCAGGCGTCCGAGGTAGTACCAGGAGGCGGGGCCGACCAGTCGAGTGGCATCGGACAGCGCCTCATGGCGCAGCGTGTTGTAGCCCGTGAGGGAGGTCAGCTGGCCAATGCCGGTCTGCCAGTCGGCCTGCAGGCTGGCGCGGAACACCTCGCGGAACTCGCCCACGCCGCGCGGATCGACGCCGAGTTCGGTCGGGACTGCTTCCGGCAGTTCGCCGCAGAACGCGAGCCCCTGGTTCGCCGCGTTGAATTCGCAGTTGCCGCGCGCAAACCCCGCTGCCGGCGGCCCGATCTTGTCGTCCGAATAGTAGGCGTTGGCACGCACCGAGAAGCTCTCGACCGGCTGCCACTCGAGGCCGCCCGACCAGGTGCGGTACTTGTGTCCACCGAGCGAATCACCGGGTGAACTGTAGTTGCGATAGCTGCCGTCAAACTCGTCGAAGCCCACCGAGAAGCGGCCGCGCAGGGTGTCGGTCAACGGACCGCCCACATGCAGCGCGCCCCGCAGCGTGCCGTCGGACCCGCCGGTCGCCGTTACCTTGCCGGTCAGTGTCTCGGGCGCGCGCCGTGTCACGAAATTGATCGCGCCGGCAAAGCTGTTGCGACCGTACAGGGCGCTTTGCGGTCCCTTGACGACCTCGATGCGCTCGACATCGAGCATGTTGAAATTGAGGCCCGCGCGCCCGGAGACGTTGACGCCATCGAGGAAGATCTCGACGTTGTTGACGTCGCCGAAGACGTCATTCTGGGTGAGGCCACGGATCGTGGGGATGGCGAGGTACTCGCCGAGCATCGTGTCGAACACGAGCCCGGGGGTCAGGGCCGCCACGTCGCGCAGGTCGCGGATGCCGGCGGCCTCGATGTCCTCGGCCGTGAAGGCCGTGATCGCCACCGGCACCGTTTGCAGGCTCTCGGCTGACTTGCGGGCCGTCACGACGATTTCCTCGAGTACGTAGGCTTCCTGCGCCTCCTGGGCACCGGCCGGAACGGCCACCGCCAGCGCTGCCGCAGCCATCGACACTGCCGCCTTGATCCCCGTCATGGACACTCCCTGCTGAGTCATGTGCGAATGGGCAGGCAACATCCATGGCGCCCGCGACCCCGGCAAGCCCGATTTCGCGGTCAACGCGACTTATTTCGCGGGTGCCATTGGCGTACGCGAGTAACTGGGTATCATGCGGGCCGAAATGCGCTGGAGACGATGGCTGAGATTCGAATTCGAGGGCATGACGCCCGCCACGGCGGCCCTCTTCTACCTGGCGGCGCCGCTGCTGGCGAGCTTGCTGCTGGGCTGGAACCGGATGCTGGTCGGAGACAACATGTCCCGCACCGGCTCGACCCTGTTCTGGACGGGCCTCGTCTTCATCGTCTGGCTCGCCGCGATCGTCGGAACCCGGACCGTCTCTGCCTTGACGCGCCACTGGTCGCTGCCGGCCTGGCTCGTTGCATTCGTCGGGGCCGCACTCGGCGTACTCCTCTTCTACTGGCCGATCGCCCGCTTCCGGCACTTCGGCATCGGCCTGTTGCCCGCGGAGTTCACGGTGCATGCGCCGCCCCTCCCCTGGCCGACCCTCGAGTACCTGCCGCGGCTGTTCGCCAACACCCTGCCGGGCATCCTGTATTGGGTCGTGGTCTACAGCGCGTTCGCCAAGTGGCCGGGCGGGCGGCCGCAACAGGCGGTTGCACAGGACGCGGACGTCGCCGCGCTCCTTGCCCAGGGCGTCGGCGCGGAAGCGACCTTGCGCGCACGCCTCCCCGCCCATCTCGACGCGGAAATCATCGCGCTCAAGGCCGAAGATCACTACGTGCGCGTGTACACGGCAAGAGGCGACACGCTCGTCCACTACCGGTTCCGCGATGCCGTGCAGGACCTTCGCGGAGTCGACGGCCTGCAGGTCCACCGCTCCTACTGGGTCAGGCGCGCAGCCATCACCGGGCGGTCCACGAAGGCGCATGCCCGGTTCCTGCAGGTGGGCCCGAACCTGTCGATTCCGATCAGCCGCAGTTTCCAGCGCGTGCTCGACGCGGGCCACCCCACGCCCGCGGCCGGCGCCACGCGCGAGGCAAACCAGGACAATCGCAAGCTATTGATTGACTGATTTTTTCGCCGGGCTGCGACGAGCCATGGTGCGGTGGGCGCCAGCCGCGCCCGCCGATCAAAGCAGGGCGGCGCAGGGGTCCGGCGACGGCGCAGCTGTCAACGACCACGGCTGCATTGCGTTCAGTGTTCACGACGACTCGTGGCTCACAGGGAGAAGGCCATGCGCTCGACAGGGATGGCATCACGCTGGCGGCTCTCGCTGGCCGCGCTGGCCGGCCTGCTCGCCACCGCCTGCGGGGGGGGTGGCGGCTCGGGTGGTCCCGTTTCCCCGCCGCCCCCACCGCCGCCGCCGGGTGTCACGAAGTTGCAGGCGTTCGCATTCCTGAACCAGGCGACTTTCGGCGCAACCGAAGCCGAGGCGCTGCGCCTGCAGGGGCTCGGTGATTCGACCAATGCCTACGCCCGCTGGATCGACGAACAGCTGCAGCAGCCGGTCTCGCTGCAGCTCCCCCACGTACAGGCCGCCTACGCCGCCCTCCCGCAGCCCGTCCAGAACATCGGCCGGCTCAATGCCGATCGTGTCGATGCCTGGTTCCGCAACGTCGTCAACGGCCCCGACCAGTTGCGCCAGCGCGTGGCCTTTGCGCTCTCCGAGATCATGGTGGTCTCGCAGCTGAGCGCCCTGAACAACGCGCCCTATGCCCTCGCCGACTACTACGACACGCTCGCCCGCGACGCCTTCGGGGACTTCCGCCAGCTCATGCAGGACGTGACGCTGCACCCGGCAATGGGGGTGTATCTGTCCATGCTCGGCAACCAGAAACCCGACACCGCGCGAAACATCCGTCCCGACGAGAACTATGCACGCGAGCTGATGCAGCTTTTCACCGTCGGGCTCGTCGAGCTCAATGCCGACGGCACCACCCGCATGGATGCGCAGGGCCAGCCGATACCCACTTACGATCAGTCGATCATCGAGGGCTTCGCGCACGTGTACACCGGCTGGAACTGGGCCGGTGCCGCGAGCTTCGGCCAGGCCCGTCCGACGCTGCAGAACCAGGTGCTGCCGATGCAGGCCTACGCCGGGCAGCACGACACGGGTGCGAAGAAGGTGCTCGGCTACGCCGGGGCGGCGCTCACCGAGATTCCCGCGCGCACGCCGGCCGATCCAGCCCGCGACCTCGACGACGCGCTCGACAACATCTTCAATCATCCGAATGTCGGGCCCTTCATTTCCAGGCAGCTCATCCAGCGGCTCGTCACGAGCAATCCCTCGCCCGCCTACGTGCAGCGCATCGCGCAGGTCTTCGCCAACGACGGGAGCGGGCGGCGCGGCAACCTCGGGGCCGTGATCCGTGCCCTGCTGCTCGATCCCGAGGCGCGCGGCTCGGCGCCCGACGCATCGATCGCCGGCAAGCTGAAGGAGCCACTGCTGCGCGTCACGCAGCTGTGGCGCGCCTACGGCGGGCGCTCGCAGAGCGGGCGATACAACGTGCAGAGCCCGGCGGACATCGCGGGCCAGGGGCCGCTGCAGGCTCCCTCGGTCTTCAATTTCTTCAGCCCCGCGTACGCACCACCGGGCGAAATCGCCGACCGGGGCCTCGTCGCGCCTGAGATGCAGATCGCCACGGAGTATCTGTCGACCCTGGTGACGAACTACCTCTTTGTCCAGACTTACTGCTACACATCGGCACCCGTCACGGGTTGCCCGACCATTCGACCTGCGGTTCGACCGGACCTCGTCTTCATCGACATCAGTGCCGAGGCGGCCCTGGCGGGTGACCCGGCGGCGCTCGTCGACCGCATCGGCGGAAAACTGCTCGGCGGCAACCTCTCCGCAACGCTGCAGGCCCAGGCACGCGCCGCTGCGCAGCGCGCCCCCGCAGACATGGCGGGACTCAGGGTCGCCGAGGCGCTCTTCCTGATCGCAAGCTCGCCCGAATATGCGGTACAGCGCTGAAGGAGTCCCGCATGAACCGCCGAGAACGCACCAGGCGCCGCCAGCTCCTCAAGATCGCCGCAACCGGCGGCGCCGCCTATGCCTTCGGCCGAATGTCCGATGCCGTCTACGGCCAGGCGCTCAGCGCCTATGCCCGCTTCGCCGACTACAAGGCGCTGGTGTGCGTATTCCTGTTCGGCGGCAACGACTCCTGGAACATGGTGGTGCCGCGCAGCGCCGCCGAGTACCAGGCCTACCAGCTCGCGCGCCAGAACCTCGCCGTGGACCAGGCCGCCTTGTTGCCGGTGACGCCGCTGACGCCCCTGCCCAACGGTGCGCAGCTCGGGCTGCATCCCTCGATGGCCGAGATCGCGACGCTCTTCGAGCAGGACGGCGCCTGCGCGGTCGTGGCAAACA
>CAZRLI010000078.1:0-8338 GCA_964600535.1 uncultured Steroidobacteraceae bacterium
CGCCAGGGCCTGCGCACCTTCGATACGACCTTCTACCAGGCGCCTGGCCGCATGAACGTCTACGACGAACACCCGTTCAAGGTGCTGTTCGACTACGGCCACAATGCGCATGCAGTCGGCGTCATGGCGGACCTCGCCCAGCGGCTCGACGTGAAAGGCCGGCGCATCGTGGTGATGGCCGGGCCCGGCGACCGGCGCGACGAGGACCTGCGGGCCATCGCCCTCGCGGTCGCCGGCCGCTTTGATCACTACATCTGCCGCCGCGACGACCAGCTGCGGGACCGCGCGCCGGACGAGGTGCCGCGGCTGCTCGCCCGGACCCTGCGCGACGCGGGCGTGCCGGAAGCGCGCATCGAGATCATCCCGGACGAGCGCGAAGCGATCGATGCGGCCCTGCGCATGGGGGAGGCGGGTGACCTGCTGCTCGTGTTTGCCGATCACCTGACGCGCTCGTGGAAGCAGATCACGAAGTTCCGCGTCGCAGGTCCCGGCGCGGCACCCGCGCCGGCCGACGCGCCGCCGCCCACCCTGCCGGTGCCGGCGGAGCGGCCCGCCGAGGGGCCCGCGCTGTCGCTCGAGGGACTCATCCGGGACGAGCGGGGCATCCGCTTCGCGCCCGAAGGAGAGGACTGATCGCGACACCGGGCCTGCCATTCGACGGCTCGCGGCGCCTCACGGGCAGCAACCTGTTTTTCGATGCCCCCGGTGCGGTGCTGGATGTCGCGGGTGTCGACGTCGACGACACGCTGGTCGCGCGCTGGCGTGGCCGGGTGGAAACCGGCCGCGCGAGGCTCGGCTGGAGCGCTGCGCCGCCAGCGCGCTACGAGGGCCGCACGCCCGGCGCGGCGATCGTGGCGCGACGCCATGCGGGAGGTGCATCGCTTGCCCTCGCGGCACCGATCGACCAGCTGTTCGTGGCGACCGAGCTCAACGAGTGGGCGCTGGCCGCGACCTTGTTCGAGCGCGACCCGGTCCGCTGGGCGTCGCTCGAATCGGACCTGCGCGCGGCCGCGCTCGAATCGACCACCCCGCCGGCGCTGCCGCCGCTGCTCGATGAAGCCGCGGCGCTCGATCGGCTGGCGCGCCTCGCGGCGCTCGAGGCGCGACCACTGCTCCGGGCCGCCATCGGGCAGGCGGTGTCGCTGGGACTGGGCTGGCTGCTCGACGACGAGGCCTTGTCGATCGGCGAGGGGGCTGGGCATGCCAGCTTCGCGCCCGGTTCCATCGCGCAGCACGGGGTGGTGCGCTGGGCCCACCTGCGCAACGTCCCCACGGCGCTGGTCACCGGTTCAAACGGCAAGACCACGACGGTCCGGCTGCTGGCCGCCTGCGCGCGCGCCCGCGGCCTGCGGGCCGGCTACAACTGCACCGACGGTGTGTTCCTCGATGGTGAACTGCTGGTGGGCGGGGACTTCTCGGGTCCCGCCGGCGCGCGCAGTGTGCTGCGTGATTCGCGCGCGCAGGCGGCCGTCATCGAGGCCGCGCGCGGCGGTATCCTGAGGCGGGGCATTTCCGTCAATCGCGCCGACGTCGCGGTCGTCACCAACCTCAGCCTCGATCACGTCGGCACCTACGGCATCGACGATCTCGAGGGGATGGCGGCGGTGAAGCTCGTCGTCGCAAACCTCGTTGGTCCGCAGGGCCTCGTCGTGCTGAATGCCGACGACGAGACGCTGGTGCGCCATGCGTCCCGCGTCGCGGCCCCGGTCGGCTGGTTCGCGCTCGACGCCAACGCCCCGCTGCTGCGGCAGGCGCGCGCGCGCGGCGGCCCGACCTGCGGTGTCGAGGCGGGCAGGCTCAGCTGTTTCCACGCCGGCGCCGCTCACGATCTCGGTGCGATCGACTCGATGCCGCTGACGGTCGGCGGCAGCGCGACCTACAACATCGCCAACCTCGCCGGCGCCGCGCTCGCAGCGCTCGCCCTGGGGGTGTCACCGGAGACGATCGGTACGGTGTTCGCGCGCTTCGGCGCCAACGCCGCGGACAATCCGGGCCGGCTCATGCGCTACGAGGTGGGCGGGCTGCGGGTCATCATCGACTATGCGCACAATCCCGACGGCCTGCGCGGCGTGCTGGCGGTTGCGCGCCGGCTCGCCGGGCCGGGGCGCCTCCTGATGCTGCTCGGCCAGGCGGGCGACCGTGGCGATGCCGACATCGCGGCACTCGCGGCGGTTGCCGCGCAGGCGGGGCCGGACCTCGTCGTGATCAAGGAAATGGCAGGCTACCTGCGCGGCCGCGCGCCCGGCGAGGTACCGGGCATCCTGCGCGGTGCGCTGCAGTCCCACGGGCTGGGCGCCGCCCGAGTGCTCGAGTCCGGCTCGGAAATCGACGCGGCGCGCGCGGCGCTCGCGGCCGCGCAGCCGGGCGACGTCGTGGTATTGCTGGTGCACGGCGCGCTCGCGCGCAGCGAAGTGGCGTCGCTGGTCGGGCGGCTGCGCGGTGGCGGCTGGCTGGCGGGCACGCCGCTTCCACCTGGCGCAGGCTGAACGGGTAGGGTGGTCAGCCCGCTGCGGATAACGGGCAGGTGACCAGGGCGTCGCGTGGCGAGCCACCCCAGTGCCGTTTCCACGCGCGCCGCAGCTGCAGGCCGGAGGTGAAGCCGGCCGTCTCCGCCGCCGCCGTCACGTTCGCGCCGTGCTCCATCGCCTGGCGCGCACGCTCCAGCCGGAGCGTCTCGAGGAACTGCATCGGCGATACGCCCGCGTGGTTCATGAACAGGCGCAGCAGGTGGCGCTCGGTGACGTGCACCAGCGCGGCGAGCGCGGCCATGTCCCAGTTGCGCTGCGGGGACAGGCTGACGGCGTCCTGCACCCGGTGCACCGCCGGATGCGCATGCCGGCGATGGGACAGGTACGGGGAAAGCTCCGGATCGAGCGCAGAGCGGCGCAGGTAGACGACCATCTGCCCGGCGACCGCCGCGGCCAGCGATTCGCCGCATTCGCCGGCGATCAGGTGCAGGGCAAGGTCAATCCCGGCCGTGACGCCGGCGCTCGAGGCGACGGTCCCGTCGAGCTGGAAGACACGGTTCCCCACGACGTGCGCCCGCGGCGCAAGCGCCCGCAGCAGATCGATGAGGTCGTGGTGCGTGGTGCAGCGTCGATCGTCGAGCAACCCGGCGCGCGCGGCGAGTACCGTGCCCGAGCAGATCGTGACCAGTCGGTGCGGCGTGCCGGGCGCCCTCAGCGGTGCGCGCAGCAACTGCGAGAGATGGCGGGCGATCGCCTGGGTGGCCGGAGTGCACTGGCGGGCGGTGAGACTGGGCTGGCCGACGATCACCACCCAGGTCGGCGCGCCGAGCGTCGCGGGCAGGGCCTCGAGTGCGCCGATCCGCAGCCCCACCGAAGTCTCGGCATCCGGCGCGAGGCCCGCATAGCGCAGTCGGAACCGGGGTGGCAGGCCGCGCTCGGCCCGGCAGAGATTGGCGAGGCGAAAGGCTTCCGCCGGCCCCGCGATGTCGAGCAGCAAGGACTGGGGCGCGATGACGAACAGCACATCGATGGGTGGTAGCGGGTCGTGCATTTCCAGACATCCCTCTGGTGACGCAGTATGCCCCAGTCCTTAGAAAGGCTGAAAGACCCCGATCCATGATGTCCGTTAATGATCGGAGGATGTCGCGCGGAGCGCGCCGGCCACTCCCGCGGCCGCAGGCGCCCGCGACCGGTCCGAATTCGTCCCGGACGTGTCCGCCGGTGGCGCGATCGGGCCGCCGGGCGCACGCAGAATGGCGGCCGGTTGTCATGGCAACGACGCACCGGACGGAGGCTGCGTTACTGATGTTCATCTTCCCGCGTTCACCCCTCGCGCCGCTGGCCGGAACCCTCATCGTCCTGGCGGGGGTGTTGCTGGCGGGACCCTGCCGCCACTGCGAGGGCTCCCGGATGCCAGCATCCCGCGCGGCTGCGCCGGCTACCGTCCAGGAAGCAAGGGCAGGCCTGTGCAAGCTCCCTCCAGTGCCGCGCCGCGAGAGCCGGGCCTGGCGCGCCACGCGCCGGGTCTGAGGCCCTAGTCGCTGACCGCGGCGATCACCTCGTCCTGCGAGGCTGGCTGGCCGGCACCGAGGGACTCCTCGAGCTCCGCCTCCACTGCGCGCAGCACCCGTGCGATGTACTCGGCGCGCGCGTGCTCGCGGGCGGCGGCGACGGACGGCGAGGGCACATAGGCATCGACGGCCCCCGCCTTCAGCACGCCACGGGCGGTGAGCAGGCGTTCGACGGCGTCGAGCCGGTCGCGCGTCACCGCGAGCTCCTGCGCCAGCGTCAGGGTCGCCCACAGCAGCTTGTCGGTGGCTGGATCGCTGAAGTACCGGGGACGCTTGCCCTTGGCGATGCGCTGGATGCGCGGCGGGGATTTCTTCCGCACGCTTCGGCCCCCGTTCAGCGCTGCCCGCACAGGACAGTCCAGGCGAATTCGGTGGAATAGAGGGTCTGCACGCCCGCCGCGCGCGGCGCGAAGGTCGTCATCCCGACCTTGCCTGCCTCGAAGCCGCAACGCACCGCGACTTGCGCAAGGTCGACGTCCGTCAGGAACTGGGCGAAGGTTTCGTTATTGTTGTACGACTCCCAGTTGTACATGAACTTCTGCAGCGGCGTGCGGCCGCGCGGAATCTCCAGATGCAGCATGATGCCGCCCGGCTGCAGCAGCCGCAGGCACTCGCGCAGGATGTTCGACAGCGCGGATTTCGATGTCTCGTGCAACATGATGTGCGAGACGATGAGGTCGAAGCTGCCGGGTTCGAATCCCGTTGCCTCGGCGTTGCGCTGGCTGAAATGCACCGGCACGCCGAGCGCCTCGGCACGTGCATGACCGTATCGCAGCACGGGCGCCGCGACATCGATCGCATGCAGCGCGGCGCGCGGGAAGGCACGACCCCAGGGCAGAGTGCTGTTGCCGATCGCGCAGCCCATGTCGAGGATGCGCGCGGGCGCGAGGCCGGGGAACCGCTGCCGGAAATACCCGAGCAGGATGTCGCCCATGGCGTCGTTTGAGTCACCGAATGCACCGTCGAGGTACAGGTGCAGCCCGCTGTCGTAGAGCGCACCGGCGGTGATGTCGTCGGGCGCGAATTCCGTGTGGTAGCCGCCCGGTTGCAGGTGGATGTCGGCGGCGGTGTGGTAGCGGGGCACCACGAGCTTCGCATCGAGTTGCAGCGTGCCCTTGCGCCGGCCCTTGCGCGGGCCCGTGCGCTGGCCGGTGGCCGCAGCGCGCCGCACGAGCGCCTCTTGCTGGCGTTCCGCCGGATCGATGACGGACTCCCACAACAGCTCCTGGCTGCGCCGCTGCAGGGCGCTCCAGAACTGGTAGTACGGGTCGCGCTCCATCGCGGCGCGCAGCTCGGCGGGGGAACTCGGGGCATGGCCCGTCTCCGCACGAAAGCGCGGTTCGACGCGCGCCGCGTACAGCGGGTAGTTGCCGGGCATGACGCGCGTGGCGAGGTGCCGGCGAAAGCTGCGCACGAATGATTGCCGCGCGCGCTCGTCATGGTTGGGGCGTGGCAGCAGCGGGTGCCGCTTCACTTCACTCATGTCGGGCGCGCTCGATCAGGCGCTCGCGGTAGTCGCGGAAGGGCCGCAGCAGGCGGGCGACGAGGGCCTCCCGGCGTGCGGCCCGCTCCTGCTGCGCGCGTTCGTCGGGTTCAAAGCGGTCGATCTCGGCCCTCTCCATCGCGCCGCGCTTCTCGAGCAGGCGCTCGAGCGTGTCGATGCGGTCGCAGGCCACCGAGAGCTCCGTCGCGAGCGCGAGCAGCGCCGCGTGCAACTGGTCGACCGCCGGGTCGTCGAAATACTGCGGCAACGGGCCCTTGGCACGTGTCGGGATGTCTGTCATTCGCGCTCCACGAGTTCGATCCACTCCCCGGCGGGGCCGATGCACACCGCAGTGCGTCGCCCATGATACGGCGCCTGCGGCAGGGCGCGCGGTCCGGCGAGCCAGCGCAGCGCCGGATCCGCGGGCAGGCGATCGACGAGGAAAGTCACCATGGAAATCCCCGGCGGCAGTTCATCGGGCGGCGCCGGGCGCGCGAGCGTGCCGGCCGGCATCGCATCGACCTCGATGTAACACTGGCCAGCGAGCGCGAGCGCGGCGAGCGTGTGTCGCGTGTCGGCTGGCAGGCCGTGCGCGGCGGACAGCACCGTGATGACCGAGGGCGTGGCGGCGGCGGGCGCAACGCCGAAGTGGCGCGAATAGAAGGCCCCGACGGCTTCGCAGGAGGGGCCTCCCAGGATCACGATGAAGACGCGATCGATGAAGTGCCTCGCCTCCGGCACGTCGAAGGCCGCCAGTTTCTCCTTGAACGAGGTGAGGTAGATGGCCTCGTTCGCGGGCCCGATCGCCTGCATCGCGCGGATCTTGTCGCTGATCGACAGGTCGGCCGGCGGGCCGATCACGCGGAATGGCGAGTCGGCGATCCGTGCGGCGGCCTGGTCGGTGTCCTGCACCATCAGTTCAGCGGCATTCCAGCCCATGTGCCGGAACGGCCGATAGGCAGGCTCGGGCCTGCTCTCGATGAAACGGAGCCAGGTCTGGCCTTCGCCCGCGGGCAACATCAGCGCGTAACGCCGGCCGGCCAGGCCCGGGCGGCCGAACTGGGCGGCCATGGCCGGCGTCAGCCGGTCGTGGTCGGCGAGTTCATAGCCGAGGTAGAGGCGCCAGGCGTCGATCGACGACTGCAGCTCGGGCGTCGCGAGGGTGACGGCCGCAATGGGCCCGAGCCCGGTCATGCCATGCCCGCAAGATAGCGACACGCGGTCCCGAGGTCGGTGACCTCGGCGTATTTCGCCTGCAGGTCGAAGAGATTGGCGGCGTGCGGCCCCGGTGCGCGGTCGCCGACGGCGTCGCGCACGACGACGGGAATGAAGCCATGCTGGCAGCAGTCGACGGCGCTCGCCCGTACGCAGCCGCTGGTCGATACGCCTGCGATCAGCAGCGTGTCGATGCCGAGCGAGGTGAGCGTCGAGGCCAGTGAAGTCCCGAAGAACGCGCTCGCGTACTGCTTGGAGATCACGGTCTCGCCGGGCAGTGGCGCGAGGGCGGGTGCAAAGGCGGCCAGTTCCGGATGGGCGCCCGACTCGAAACAGCCGAGGGCGGGAACCTTGCGGAAAAAGATCCCGCCGTCGCGCCCCCCGGGTTGATACACCACGTTGGTGTGCAACACGGGGATGCGCGCCGCCCGGGCGGCCGCCAGCAGCACCGCGGCCGCATCGCGCGCCGCCTCGACGCCGGCATAGAGCGGCGAGCCGGGCACGAGGTAGGCCTGCACGAAGTCGATGACGAGCAGCGCCGGGCGCGTGCCGAACGCGAGCGCCTTGCCGAAGCCGCCGCGCGCGTAGTTCTCGTCGAGCGACTCCGCCATGCCGTTCAGATCACCTTGCGGGCGACGAGTGCGTCGTAGCGCTCGCGTGGCATGCCGAGGAGGCGCAGGTAGACCTCCTCGTTGTGCTCGCCCATGGAAGGCGCGGGTGCGCGGATGCCGCCCGGTGTCTCGGACAGCTTCGGCGCGACATTCTGCATCTTCAGTTCGCCGAAATCGGGGTGCTGCGTCGCGACGATGGCCTGCCGGGCCTGGAAGTGCGGATCCTCGAGCATCTCGGGCGTGCGATAGATGAGCCCGGCCGGCACGCCGAACTTCTCCATGGCCGCGAGCACCTCGTCGCGGGTGAGGGTCGCCGTCCAGGCGCCGACCCGTGCGTCGAGCTCGGCCTGGTTGGCGCCGCGCGCCGTGTGCGTGGCGTACTTCGGATCCTGTGCGAGCCCGCCCTGGCCCATCGCTTCGGCGAGGCGGCCGAACACGGTGTCCTGGTTTGCGGCTATCAGGACCAGCTGGCCATCGCGGGTGGGGTAGACGTTCGAGGGCGCCACATTTGGCAGGATCGCGCCGGTGCGCTCGCGGATGTAACCGGTCTTGTCGTACTCGGTGACGAGCGACTCCATCATGTTGAGCACCGCCTCGTAGATGGCCGAGTCGACCACCTGTCCGCGGCCGGTCTTCTCGCGATAATGCAGCGCCGACAAGGCGCCGACACTCGCGAAAGTGGCGGCGAGTGAATCGCCGATGCTGATGCCCATGCGAGACGGAGGCGTGGAGGGGTCGCCGCACACATAGCGCAGGCCGCCCATGGCTTCGCCGATCGCGCCGAAGCCGGCCTGCCGGGCATAGGGGCCGGTCTGGCCAAAGCCCGAAACGCGGATCATGATGAGGCGCGGATTGATGCGGGCCAGCTCCTCGTAGCCGCAGCCCCACAACTCCATGGTGCCCGGGCGGAAATTCTCGAGCAGGAAGTCGGCTTTGGCGGCCAGTTCCTTCAGCAGGGCCTGGCCCTCCGGCTGGCGCATGTCGAGGGTG
>CAZRLI010000079.1:0-4988 GCA_964600535.1 uncultured Steroidobacteraceae bacterium
GGCGACCTGGTGCGGACCGTGCCGCCAGGAAATGCCGCTGCTCGAGGGCATCTACCGCAAGTACAAGCCGATGGGCTTCACGATGATCGGCGTGAACGTCGAGCCGGATTCGAAGGCCGCCGAGCAGTGGCTCGCCAAGCAGTCCCCGGTGAGCTTCCCGGTCGCCTTCGACACCGACAGCAAGGTGAGCAAGCTCTACAAGGTGAATGGCATGCCGAACAGCGTGATCATCGATCGCAAGGGCAACGTGCGCCTGCTGCATCGGGGCTACAAGCCGGGCGATGAAAACACCTATCTCGACCAGATCCGCGCTCTCGTGAGGGAATGACGATGCCCGTTCCGCGCCCGCCCGCCCGACGATTGCTCGGCGCCCTCGCCGCGGGCCTCGCGCTCTCGGGCGCGCTGTCGGCGTGCGCGCCGATCGAGCCCTGGGTCAAGCCCTACGAGCGCGAGAACCTCGCCGACCCGATCATGGCCTTCGACCGGTTCGCCGTCTCGAGCGCCTACCTCGACCACGTGTTCGAGGCGCGCGAGGGCGCCCGGGGCGCCACCGGCAATGCGGGTGGCGGCTGCGGGTGCAATTGATGAAGACGCGCGCCTGGCTGGCCGTTGCCGGCAGCCTGCTGTTCGCCGCCAGGGCGTCGTCCGGCGTGCTGCCGGAGGACCGCGCCGATGTCCTCTACCACCGCTATGACGGCGGCGGCGTCGTCATCGACGGCCCCTCGCTCCTCGTGCGCAAGAAGTTCGCCGACAAGGTGTCGGTCGCCGCGAACTACTACGTCGACATGGTATCGAGCGCGTCGATCGACGTCGTCTCGACCGCGAGCCCGTACAAGGAAGAGCGCACGCAGTACAGCCTGACGGGCGATTTCCTGCGCGGCAAGTCGACCTACAGCGCGGGCTACATCAACAGCTCCGAGAGCGATTACGAAGCGAAGACCTGGTATGCGGGCGTGAGCCAGGACATGTTCGGCGACCTGACGACGATCTCGTTCAGCTTCAAGCGCGGCAGCAACGACATCTTCCGCAACATCGGCGGTGCCAAGGACCCCACCTTCAAGCGTGCCTCGGACACCCGCAGCTACGCCGTCGGCATCACCCAGGTGCTGACCCGCAGCCTGATCGGCATCGCGAACTTCGAAGTGATCAGCGACGAGGGCTATCTCAACAGCCCCTACCGCTCGGTACGCTACTTCGACCCGAGCGACCCGAAGGGCTTCAGCTACCAGGGCGAGATCTACCCGAATACCCGTACCAGCAACGCCGCGTCGATCAAGCTGAGCTACTACCTGCCCTGGCGCGCCTCGCTCAACGGCTGGTATCGCTACTACACCGATTCCTGGGGCGTGAACGCCCATACGGGCGAAGCGACCTACACGCAACCGATGTGGGACCGCTGGACCTTCGCGGGCTCGGTGCGCTACTACAGGCAGGATGCGGCCGACTTCTACGCCGACCTCTTCCCGCGGCGCGACTACGCCAACTTCCTCGCCCGCGACAAGGAATTGTCGACCTTCACGGCGCTCACCTTCGGGCTGAGCGCGAGCTACGATTTCCGCATCGCGCGCCTGCCCTGGGTCGACAAGGCCCAGGCGAACCTGCGCTACAACTTCATGACCATCAGCTACGACGACTTCCGCGACGTGCGCGTGAGCGTCCCCGTGCCGGGTACCGAGCCGCTCTACAAGCTCGACGCCAGCATCTACCAGGTCTTCCTCTCGATCTGGTTCTGAACGCCGCGCGTCCGCCGCGGTCGAAGCCTTCGGCCCCCACTCACCCCGGGTGGGTTAAGCTTGCGGCCGCCGCGTGGGCGGCCCTCGAGGAGGTTTGAGCGATGCGAGCAATTCAATCGGGTACCTGGACCGCGCTGCTGGCTGCCGCCGCGTGCCTCGCCGCGCCGGCGATCCATGCGCAGGGTCGCGAAGAGGCGAAACTGATCACCGCGACCTCGGTGATGACCGAGTTGCGCGAGAGCCGCGACCAGCAGATCCCGCAGTGGCTGCTCGATCGTGCCTACGGCATCGTGGTCGTACCGGATGTCGTGAAGGTCGGGTTCTGGTTCGGCGGGCGCCACGGCAAGGGCGTCATGGTGGTGCGCAACGAGGCGGGCCGCTTCTCGAACCCCGTGTTCGTCAACCTGAGCGGCGGCAGCTTCGGCCCGCAGATCGGCGCGCAGTCGACCGACGTGGTGCTCGTGTTCACCACCCGCCGGGGTGTCGAGGGCATCACCGACGGCAAGGTCACGCTCGGCGCCGATGCGTCGGTGGCGGCCGGCCCGGTCGGACGAACGGCCTCGGCGGCGACCGACGCCGCCTTCAAGGCCGAGGTCTACTCCTATTCCCGCAGCAAGGGCCTGTTCGCCGGGGTCGCGCTCGACGGCAGCGCGATCACGATCGACGACAAGTCGAATGCGGCCTTCTACGGGAAGAAGGTCGATGCGGACGACATCCTGAAGGGCCAGGTCAGCACGAACTCGAACGGCGCGCAGCGCTTCCTGGCGACCGTTTCGTCGAGCACGACGCCGGTTTCGGCCACGGCGACCGCAGCGCCCGCGGGCGCGCCGGCCCCGACGGAACCGGCCGGCACGGGCGTGAAGACCTATCCGCTGGAGGAGCCCGCCAGATAGGCCGCCGGAGGGGGCTCCGCGACCACCAGGCCCAGCAGTCCCGGCAGGTCGTCGGCCGGCCAGGGGCCGGGCTGCGGATCCGTGGTGGTTTCGTAGTACAGGCGCACCGGTCCGGGCGGATAGGCATCGCAGGTCGTGCCCGAGTAGCGCGCAAATACGCGCTGGATCTCCCCGGCGCCCGCCACGGGCTCGAGGCGGGTGCGCCCGCGATTCCAGGGCTTGCGCTGCTCGCGCGCCGCGAGACGCGAGCTGACCGTGAGATCCAGGACGACCCCGTCGGGCCGCTCGAACAGGCGCCGGGCCGCTTCCTTCCATCCTGCGCGCGGCGCGGCCCAGGTGACGCGCGCGATGCGCCCGTCCCAGTCCTCGAAAGCCGCGTCCTCGAGTGCGCGGGGCGCGAGGCACTGGTCGATCCGCGCCTCGAGCAGGATGCCGCGCGTCCGTGGCCCCGGCAGGCTGTACCACAGGGTCCCGAGCGCGAGCGCCGCGGCACACGCCAGGCGCGCGTTGCGCTCCGTCGTCGTCGACCAGGGCAGCACGCGGGCGAGGCTGCCCAGCGCGAGCCCCGCGAGCGCCCCTCCGGGCCCGGTGACCAGCAGGCCCAGCAGCGGCCCCTGGTTGGCCTCCGGATCAAGGATGATCGGGCCGATGTAACCGCTCGCGAATCCTGCGATACCGAGCACCAGCACCCAGCGCCCTATTGCTTTCACGGCCTCCCACTCCTCGTTTCGGGGTCCGACGGTCCGGCGAGGAACGCCGCCACCGCATCCGCCCACGCCTCCGGCTGCTGGTCGACGATGTCATGCGTGCCGCCCTCGAGCTCACGGTACTCGAAATGCGGGAACATCGCGCGGGCGCGTTGCGCCAGCGCATGGATGTCATCGCCGGTGTTGGTCAGGATCAGCGTGCGCAGCGCGAGCTTCTGCATCGCCGCGGCATGGTCGTAGCGGAACGCCGCGTCGTGGCCCCACTGGAAAGGCCCGCGTGCCTGGTACTTCTCGACGACGCCGCGTGTCAGCACGACCGGGTCGGGGGCAGGCCCGTACATCTGCCGGCGCAACTCGAAGGACCGCAACAGGTGCGAGCCGTCGAGCTGCGGCACGAACCGCGCAGCCGCGCGCTGCATGGCCTCGAGGTATTGCGCGCGCTCGGCCGCGGTCGCCGGGAACGGGCCGTTCAGGATCAGGCGACGCACGCGCGCCGGGAACTGCAGGGCAACCTCGGTCGCCGTCATCGAGCCGGTGTGATGGCCGAGGACATCGGCTGCGCCGACGCCGAGGTGATCGAGCACCGCCACGATAGAGCCCGCCCAATCCGCGACATCCGGCACGAAGGGCGTGGGATCGGAATTGCCGAAGCCCGGGGTGTCGATCGCGATGCTGCGGATTCCGCGCCGCGCGAGCGGCAGGAAGGCCGCTTCGAACTGGCGCGCCGATGCAGGTGACTGGTGCAGGAGGACCAGCGCGGCGCCGGCACCGGGCGCCGCGGTATCGTGGAAGTGCACCTGCCCATGCGGTCCGCTCGCGTAGCCGCGCGTGGGGCGCGGCACGACCCCCACCTGCCGTGTGTCCGTTTTCGTCATCGGTCCTTCATGGGGCTTTCATCATCGCCGTTTCAACTACGCGCACACCCCATCATCGCGAGGGAGCGAGCAGAACATGTCCCACCACCAGCACGACGAGCCCGAAAGCAACGAGTCCGGCAATGCCTGGTTCGGCGATATTGTCGCAGAGCGCTACAGCCGCCGGCTGGTCATCTCGGCGGGCGTCGTGGCCGCAGCCGGTCTCGGGGCGGCGAGCTCGGCCGCGGCGCATGGCGCGCGCTGGGATCGCGACTGGGACTGGAACTGGGGTACACGACGCCCGTTGAGCCCCGGCTTCACGCCGGTGCCGCATGCGACGCTCGACGACGTGGTGGTGCCCGCCGGCTACAGCGTGCAGGTACTGATACCCGAGGGGGAAGCGCTCGAGCGCTACGCGCCGCCCTACATCCCGGGCGACCACAACAGCGGCGCGGACCGCGAGCAGCAAATCGGCGCCCATCACGACGGCATGGCCTACTTTCCGCTCTCCCCGCTCCTCTCGAGCCGCCAGGGCCTGCTGTGCGTGAACCACGAGAACATCAACCTCGAGTTGATCCATCCTGCCACGGATGGCGGGGTCTTCACGGCGGACGGTGCGCGCCCGATCGCCGATGAAGTGCGCAAGGAAATCGCCTCCCACGGCGTCTCCGTGGTCGAGATCCGCCGCACCTGGGAGCGCGGCGACGGACTGCGGCAGCGCTGGGAGGTGGTGCGCGGCCGCTACAACCGCCGCATCACCGCCGGCACGCCGATGGAATTCACGGGACCGGTGCGCGGCAC
>CAZRLI010000079.1:5088-8320 GCA_964600535.1 uncultured Steroidobacteraceae bacterium
GCACGCGTGGCACGCTCAACAACTGCGCCAACGGCCAGACACCCTGGGGCACCTACGTGACCTGCGAGGAAAACTGGGCCGGCTACTTCTTCAATACCGGCGTGCGGCCCCGCGAACAGGCGCGCTACGGCGTGCCCACCACGGCCTCCGCCACCTACGGCTGGGGGACGCGGCCCGAGGACCCCTACGCGCGCTTCAATGCGACGCCGCTCGAGGGCGCCGACGCGACCCAGGACTATCGCAACGAACCGAATGCCTTCGGCTGGATCGTCGAGATCGATCCCTTCGATCCGGGCTCGACGCCGCGCAAGCACACGGCGCTCGGCCGCCTGGGCCACGAAGGTGCAACCTTCGCGCCGGCGAAGGCCGGCGAACCCATCGTCGTGTACATGGGCGACGACGCCCGCGGCGAGTACCTCTACAAGTTCGTCTCCAGGGCGAACTACAGGCCGGGGCGCACCGACGGACGCATCCTCGAGAGCGGGACGCTCTACGTGGCCCGCTTCGCGGCCGATGGCACCGGCGCATGGCTCGCACTCGAGCACGGCCGCCACGGCCTCATCGAGGCAAACGGCTTCCGGAGCCAGGCAGACGTGCTGGTCAACGCGCGTGCCGCGGCGGACTTCGTCGGTGCCACCCGCCTGGACCGCCCCGAGTGGACCGCGGTCGACGCCTTCAACCGCAACGTCTACCTCACCTGCACCAACAACTCGAGCCGCGGCGTGGCGGCCAACCAGCCGCTCGACGCGGCCAATCCGCGCATGCGCAATCCGGATGGCCACGTGATCGGCTGGAAGGAGCGCGGGGGCGATTACGCGGCCACGCACTTCGACTGGCACATCCTCTTCTTCGGCGGACCGGCCCAGGAGACGATCGCGAAGCTCGGTGCCTCCGACAGCACCTACCGGGGCGACCTGCGCTACGCGGCGCAGGCTTTCCCCGGCATCGCCGAAACGCCCGACCTGCGCACGCTGTTCGTCAATGTCCAGCACCCGGAAGGCGAAAGCACCTGGCCGAACATCAACGGCGAGACCCGCCCGCGATCGGCGACCCTCGTGATCACCAAGGACGACGGCGGCATCATCGGCAGCTGAGCGGGCCGGCCGCGCGACGACAGGGCCGCGGGGCGACGCTCGCACCCGCGGCCGTTCGGTCAGTACGCAACCCCGCACCCGCCGATCCCGCAGTAGCCATCGGGATTCTTCGCGAGGTACTGCTGGTGGTAGCCCTCGGCATAGTAGAAGACCGGCGCTTCGCGAATCTCCGTGGTGATCGCGCCACGCCCCGCGGCGGCGAGGCGCTGCTGGTAGGCGTCCCTTGACGCCTCGGCGGCGCGCCGCTGCGCGTCGCTCGTCGCATGGATCACCGAGCGGTATTGCGTGCCGATGTCGTTGCCCTGCCGCATGCCCTGCGTCGGGTCGTGCGACTCCCAGAATGCCTTGAGCAGCGCCTCGTAGCGCGTCACGCGCGGATCGAAGATCACGCGGACGACTTCCGTGTGCCCGGTGCGGCCGGTGCACACCTCTTCATAAGTTGGATTCGGCGTGTGGCCGCCCGAATAGCCGACCGCAGTGCAATGCACGCCCGGCAGTTGCCAGAAGAGCCGCTCGGCGCCCCAGAAGCAGCCCAGTCCGAACACCGCCTCTTCGAGCGGCGCCGCGAACGGCGGCTGGAGCGGATTGCCGTTGACGAAATGCTCCTCCGGCACGGACATGGCGGTGGCGCGGCCCGGCAGGGCCTCGTGGGCGGCGGGCAGCGTGGCGGACCTGCGCAAGAGTGCCATGGTGACCTCCTCGGGGATCTGCCAGTGTGGGGGTGCGCCGCGGACAACTCAAGGCCGCTGCTAGAATCCGCCTCGACATGACCCGCTCCGCCAGCACGCCCCGCCTGCGACTGACGCTGTTCTACTTTGTGGCACTGGTGGTGGCGGCTGCGGTTTGCGCGCCGCGCCTGGTGGGCCCGCCCTGGCTGGCGGGCTTGCGCATCGGCGCACTGCTGCCCGTGGCCCTCGCCTGCCTCGGCCGCATCTGGTGCTCGGTCTTCATCGCGGGGCGCAAGGACACGGCCATCGTGGACGCGGGGCCCTATGCCGTCTCGCGCCACCCGCTGTATTCGCTCTCTTTCGTCGGCGGCCTGGGGCTGGCGCTCGCCACCGGGTCGATCACGCTGGTGGCGCTCACGGCGCTCGTGCTCGCGGTGCTCTTCGGTGGCGCGGCGCGGCGCGAGGAGCGCTGGCTCGGCGGGCACCACCGCGACGACTGGTCGCGCTACGCGGCGGCGACGCGCCGGTGGTGGCCGGATTTCTCGAAATGGTCGGTGCCCGCCGCCGCCACCGTGCATCCGGCGGTCCTGTGGAAGGCCTTCGTCGATGCCGGCGCGTTCATCCTGCTCTACGCGTTGCTGCTCGCGGCGATCACGTTGCGCGAAGCCGGCGTGCTGCCTACGCTCGTCCACTTGCCGTGACGAAGCCGGCGGGCATCGAGCTCGAACTCAAGCGCGATCACTTCGGTGCGGTGTTCCTCGTGCACGACGCCGCGGGCCGTCCGCTGCACGTGTGCCGGGACACGCGCCTGGCGCGCGCCTGGGCGGCGCCGCTCGCGCGCTGGCTCGCACGCCGGGAGGCGCGTGCGCTCACGCGCCTGGCAGGCCTCGACGCGGTGCCGCCGCTCATCGCGTACCGCGCGGGCATGTTGACACGCGGCTGGATCGACGGCGTGCCGATGCAGCGCGCGAAACCCGCCGATCCGGCGTACTACCGCGCGGCGCTGCACCTGCTGCGGCGCCTGCACGCGCGGCGCGTCGTCCACAACGATCTCGCCAAGGAACCGAACTGGCTGGTGACGACGGCCGGCGCGCCCGCGCTGGTGGATTTCCAGCTCGCGTGGACGGCGCGGCGGCGCGGCCGGCTCTTTCGCGCGCTCGCCCACGATGACCTGCGACACCTGTTGAAGCACAAGCGCAGCTACCTGCCGGCGCGCCTCAGCGCGCGCGAGCGCCGCATCCTCGCGACGCCCTCGATCGTGTCCCGCCTCTGGATGCGCACCGGCAAGCGGATCTATCTCTTCGTCACACGGCGTGTGCTTCATTGGGCGGATCGCGAAGGCGCGGGCGACCGTCGGTTCTGATAGGCTTTGCGCCCGATGGGCATTTCACAACCGCACAATCTCCGGGGTAACCCCGACAGCCGCAACCAGCGGCCCTACGGCCTGCGCGTGAGCCTGCGCACGAACGA
>CAZRLI010000080.1:0-8217 GCA_964600535.1 uncultured Steroidobacteraceae bacterium
GTGGGGCCATGGAATTCTACGTTACGACTCACGGCGTGCTGCGCTGGCTGCACGTCCTCGCAATGGTGTACTGGCTCGGCGGCGAGTGGGGCGTGTTCAACACGTCGCGCTATGTCACCAACATGAACCTGTCGCTCGAGGAGCGGCGCCGGCACATGGATACGGCGTTCCGCATCGACATCCTGGCGCGCCTCGGCATCATCCTGCTGCTGCCGCTCGGCATCCACATGGGCTATGACCTCGGCCTGCAGCCGCTGGGCGGGCCGTGGATCACTGCCACCTGGATCTTCTTCGGCGCCTGGCTGTGCCTGACGCTCTGGGCCTATTTCACGCACCAGAGCGACCTCGGCCTGCGCCTCACGCGCATCGACGAGGCGCTGCGCTACATACTGATTCCGGCGCTGCTCGTGCCAGGCGTCATGGGGCTCTTCGGCTTCGGGCCGCTCGGTGCGCGCTGGTACGCGTTCAAGGTCAGCCTGTATGCCATCCTGCTGGTCATCGGGCTCATCCTGCGCGTGGTGATGCGCCACTGGGTCACCCTCTTCCGCAGCCTCGACGCGGGGGCGTCGCGCTCGGCGGTGGAAGCGCAGCTCGGCCGCGAAATTTCCCTCGCGCGCGTGCTCGCTTATTTCTACTGGATCGGCATCGCCACCGTGGCCTTCTTCGGCGTGGTGAAACCCATCGCCTAGCGGCGACGGCATGCGGCTGGGCTTCTTCGGGGCAGCCCGTCAGGTGACGGGCTCCTGCTTCGGCTTCGAGGTGGGCGCCAGCCGCTTTCTGGTCGATTGCGGCCTCTTCCAGGGGGGCCGCGCAACGCGCGCCGAGAACCACGCCCCCTTCGCCTTCGATCCATCGAAGCTCGACTTCGTCGTCCTCACCCACGCGCATCTCGATCACAGCGGCCTGCTGCCGCGCCTCGCGGCCGAGGGCTTCGCGGGGCCGGTCTACATGACCGCCGCCACCCGCGACCTCCTCGATGTCCTGCTGCGCGACAGCGCGCATATCCAGCAGGTCGAGGCGGAACGTGCCCGGCGGCGCGGTGGCGACTACCGGGCCGTCTACACCCTCGCGGATGTCCTGCGCGTCCTGCCGCTGGCGCGGGTCGTCGACTACGGCGGGATCTTCGAGGCAGCCCCCGGGGTGCGCCTGCGCCTCGCGGACGCCGGGCATATCCTCGGCTCGGCCATCGTCGAACTCTGGCTCGACGATGGCGGCAGCCGGCGCAAGGTGGTCTGCTCGGGCGACCTGGGCCAGCCCGGCCGGCCCATCCTGCGCGATCCGGAAACGATCGCCGAAGCCGATGTCCTGCTGATGGAGTCGACCTACGGCAACCGCGACCACCGTGCCCTTGAGGCCACGCTCGACGAACTCGTCGCGAGCCTCGAGCGTGCGATCCGCGACAAGCAAGGGGTGGTGCTGGTGCCCGCCTTTGCGGTCGGGCGCACGCAGGAGTTCCTGTACCACCTGAACAGCCTGGGCCGCGCCGGCCGCCTGCGGGACCTGCGCGTCTTCGTCGATTCGCCGATGGCGGCCGAAGTGACGCGGATCACCGCGAACCACTTCGACCTGTTCGACGCCGAGGCACGCCGGCTCTCGCGCGAGCCGGCCCGCGGCGGCGGCGCGCCAACCCTCAGGTTCATCGAGACCGTCGCGGAATCCAAGTCACTCAATTCGCTCGCGGGGGGTGCCATCATCGTGGCCGCGAGCGGCATGTGCGACGGTGGCCGCATCCGCCATCACCTGCGGCACCACCTGTCGAATCCACGCACGACCGTGCTGTTCATCGGCTTCCAGGCCGCCGGCACGCTCGGGCGGCGCATCGTCGATGGCGCACCGCGGGTCCGCATCGCCGGCGAGGAAATCGATGTGCGCGCGCAGATCGTCACGCTCGGCGGCTTCTCCGCGCACGCCGACCGCAGCACGCTGCTCGACTGGCTCGGGGCATTCAGGAAGCTGCCGGCACGGATCTTCCTCGTGCACGGCGAAGAGGAATCGGCACAGGCGCTGGCCGGCGCGATCGCCGGGCGCTTCGGGCGCCGGCCGGAGTTGCCCCGCCATCGCTCGACCGTCGAACTGTGAGCCGCCACGCACGTGTACACTGCGCGCATGGGCTGGAAGATCCGCCGCATACTCGTCGCGATCGGTGATCCCCGGCAGGTGCCGCCGGGCCAGTTGCGCAAGGCCGCGCAGCTCGCCGCCGCGGCGGGCGCGCACATCGAGCTGTTCCACGCGCTGCATCCCGGCGCCGCCGGCACCGTGGCGGAGATGCGCGCACGCATGACCCGCCTTGCGTCGCTCAAGCTGCTGCGCGACCTCGACGTGCGCAGCTGCCTCGCCATCGACTCGCCGCCACACGAGGCGATCCTGCGCAGGGCCGGGCTGATTCGCGCCGACCTCGTGGTCGCGGCTACCGTGCCGCATCGCCCCGGCGCGCGCCTGCTGCTGCGCAATACCGACTGGGAACTGATCCGGCACGCGCCCTGCCCGGTGCTGCTGGTCAAGAAGGGCGGCGGCTATCGCCGGCCGGCGATCGTGGCCGCGGTCGATCCGTTCCACGCGCGCGCCAAGCCCGCGCGGCTCGATGCGCGCCTGCTCGCCGCGGCGCTGCAGCTCGCCGGGCTGCTGCACGGCACGGCCCACGCCTTCCACGCCTACCTGCCACTGGTCGCGGCCCTACCCGGCGCGATGGGCCAGCCGGTTGCGCTCACGCTGCCACCGGATGCCGAAGCGGTCCACGGCGCACAGGTCCGGAGCCGCTTCGATCAACTCGCGGCGCACGGCGGCATCCCGCGCGCGAACCGCCACCTCGAGATGGGCGACATCCCGACCCGGCTCGGGCTGGTGGTGCAGCGAACGCGCGCCGGCATGGTCGTAATGGGCGCGGTGTCGCGCTCGGCCCTGCAGCGCCTCTTCATCGGCAGCACCGCCGAGCACCTGCTCGACCAGCTGCCGTGCGACGTCCTGGTCGTCAAGCCGCGGGGCTAGGAACGGCACCGTGCCGGCATCCCGACCGGGCGCGCAGGCCGCCCACTACCGCTCGCCCGGCGAGCGCCTCGCCGACAAGTGGGTGCACATCATCGGCATCACGCTCGCCGCGGTCGGCGCGCTGTACCTGTTGTTGCTGTCACTGCCGGGCGATGACGGCGGCCGGATCGCCGCCGTGTCCATCTACGGCATGGGGCTCATCGCCACCTTCGCCTGCTCGATCGCCTACAACCTCACGCGCACGCCTGCCCGCCAGCAGGTCCTGCGGCGCTTCGACCACGCGGCCATCTACCTGATGATCGCGAGCTCCTACACGCCCTTCACGACGCAATGCCTGCAGGGCCGCTGGGCGATCGGCATGACGAGTGCCGTCTGGGCGATCGCGATCGCCGGGATCATCACCAAGCTCGCCTTCCCGCAGTTGCCGCGCAGGTGGTCGGTCGCGGGCTATCTCGCGCTGGGCTGGATCGCGCTGATCGCCCTCGTACCGCTCATCGAGAGCGTGCCCCGCGCGGCCATGTGGTTGATTGCCGCCGGCGGCCTCGTCTATTCGCTCGGCGTGCCGGTGTATGTCGCCCGCTGGCTGCCGTACCGGCGCGCGATCTGGCACGGCTTCGTGATCGCGGCCGCGGCCCTGCACTGGGTTGCGGTGTTGCTCGGCGTCGTCAGCGCACCCGCCTGACACAGGTCAATGCGGCGCGCGCGCGCGCCGGCGAGGATGGGCCATGCACCCCCCCCTCGCAAACCGCGACGGCGGGTTCCGCGCGCGCCTGTCCTCGGCCTTCGACGAATCGGCGTACCGCTCGGAAGCCGCGCGCAGCAATGCGGATCCGATTCCGCGGCCGCTGGCGATCAGCCTGCGGGTGCCGTCGATTCCGCCCCGCTCCCGGCAACGGGAGGGCTACGTCGAACGCCTGGTGCGCGAAATCGAACTCGTGGCCCGCCTCTTCGACCGGGACCGCGACGTCGTCGCCCTGCACTTCTGCGACGGCACGGACGCGGCGCCGCAGGCCCGCGAGATCGAGGCGCTGATGGGCAGCCTCGAGCGCCACTTCCACTTCGCCCCCCCGTCACGGCGTGATTTCTCGATCCGGGTCGAGCCGCAAGCCCTGCAGGCAGGCGACCTGGCCGCCTGCGTGGCGCTCGGCTTCCAGTGCGCCGATATCGACGCGCGTGCCGGCAACCTCACCGCGACCCTGCATGCCGTCGAACTGGCCCGCCAGCAGGGCATGCGCTCGGCCTGCGTCGAGTGGCCGCTGGCGGGCAGCCAGCCCCCGGCCGAGCTGCTCGACGCGCGACCCGACCGCCTCGCCTTTTTCCTGCCGGGGCATGCCCCGGATCTTGCGACCCTGGAGCCGCTGGCCACCGCGCTCGCGGGCGCCGGCTACACCGACATCGGGCTCGACCCCCGCCTGTTGCCCTGGATCGATCCCGCGGGTGGCGCGCAACTGGCGGGCGTCGCGCGCGCAGGCCGCTGCCTGAAGCCCGACCAGGACGTCGACCTGATCGGCATCGGTGCCGGCGCCGTGAGCCGCATCCGTGACTCGGTCTGCCAGAATCACCCCGACCTCGCGACCTGGGAGGCGACGCTCGACCTCGCCGGCCTGCCGGTCTGGCGCGGCGTCACGCTCGACACCGCGGAGCGCCGGCGCATGGCCGTGGTCGGGGAGCTCCTCGGCACGGGCGGGATTGCCATCGAGGCCTTCGAGCGACGCCATGCCGTCGCCTTCGGCGAGCAGTTCGCCGGCGAAATGGCGGCCCTCGAGGCACTGCCGGCGGGCCTCTGCATCCGCACTTCCCACGGCATCCAGGCGACGTCGCAGGGACGGCTGATGCTGCGTATCATGGCGGCGTGCTTCGACAATCCGGGCCGGCGCCCACTCCCATAGCCGACGACGGCGACGACTTCCACTTCTGCAGTACCTGCGCGTTTTCGGCCGCCTGCCTCGCGAGCGGCTACGGCAAGGCGCAGCTGCGCGAATTGCATGTCCTCGTGGAACACATCGGGCCCTTCCGCGAAGGCGAGCACGTGTTCCGCGAGGGCGACGCCTTCAATGCCATCGCGGCGGTGCGCTCCGGAACCGTCAAGACCTACGTCGTCGACGCCAATGGCCGCGAGCAGGTGCAAGGCTTCTACCTGCCGGGGGAGATGATCGGCCTGAGCGCCATCTCCCAGGCACGCTATCCATGCAACGCGATCGCGCTCGAGCCGGTGGTGTTGTGCCGGTTCTCCTTTCCGTCGATGGCCGCGCTCGCCGCGCGCATGCCGGGCGTGCAGCAGCAGCTCTTCCGCATGCTGAGCGAGGACATCGGCAAGGCCGCATTGCTCGCCGGGAACTACACGGCGGACGAGCGCATGGCGGCGTTCCTCGTTTCATTGTCGCGCCGCTACGCGGCGCGCGGCTTCTCGCCGACCCGGCTCGTGCTGACGATGTCGCGCACCGACATCGCCAACTACCTGCGACTTGCGGCCGAGAGCGTGAGCCGCGTCTTCCGGCGCTTCCAGGACGAAGGCCTCATTCGCGTCGATCGCCGCGAAATCGAGATCCTGGGTCCCGGGCTCGAGGACCTCGCGCGCAACATGTTGCGCGACTGACGGCCGGCAGCTAGGTATAACCCGCAGCACCCGCCGGGGTGCAATTGATCCGGATCAGTGAGGGCGCGCGGGCCGCGCCGCAGCATTCATGCCAACTTCTGGAGAGGCATGATGGGCGCAAGTCGCAAGCTGTGGATGGGTCTGGGTGTACTGCTCGCGGTGTCCTTCGCGGTGTTGCTGGCCGTGGGCGGCGAGATCCTGCGGGTCATGCCGCCGATACCGGCGAGGGTCGTGACGAGCACCGGCGCGACGGTCTTCACGAGGGCCGACATCGAGAAGGGCCGGCAGGTCTGGCAGTCGATCGGTGGCCAGCAGCTGGGCTCGATCTGGGGCCATGGCGGTTACGTCGCACCCGACTGGACCGCTGACTGGCTGCATCGCGAGGCGCTCGCCGCGCTCGACATCGAAGCCGCGCGCGACACGAGTCGCAGCTACGCGGAACTCGACCCCGAAGTGCAGGCGGGCCTGGCCGCGCGCGTGCGGCCGCAACTGCGCAAGAACACCTACGACGCGGGCAGCGACACCATCACGGTGTCGCCCGAACGGGCCGCCGCGATCGCGCAGGTCGCGCGCCATTACACCGCGCTCTTCGGTGAGGACCCGGCGCTGCGCGGGCTGCGCGAAGCCTATGCGATGAAGGAAGGCACGATCGCGGATGCCGGCTATCGCGAGGCGCTCACCGCCTTCGTCTGGTGGACGGCCTGGTCGGCGGTCACCGAGCGGCCGGGCAAGGACATCACTTACACCAACAACTGGCCGCACGACCCGCTGGTCGGCAACGTGGCGCCGAGCCAGCTGCTCGTGTGGACCGTGTTCAGTGTCCTGTTCCTGATCGCGGCGATCGCGCTCCTCGGCTGGCACTACGCGCGCCAGCGCCACGACGAGCCGATCACGCTGCCGGCCACCGATCCGCTCGCGGCGATCAAGGTGACGCCGTCGATGAAGGCGACCGCCAAGTACTTCTGGCTGGTCGTCGCGCTCTTCCTGACGCAGATCCTCCTCGGCGCGATCACGGCGCACTACCAGGTCGAGGGCCAGGAGGCGTACGGCTTTGCGCTCTCCGAGATCCTGCCCTACTCGCTGACGCGCACCTGGCACACGCAGCTCGCGGTGCTGTGGATCGCGACGGCGTGGCTCGGCATGGGCCTGTACATCGGGCCCGCGATTTCCGGGCACGAGCCGAAGTACCAGCGCCTCGGCGTGAACCTGCTGTTCACCTGCCTGCTGGTCATCGTGGTCGGCGCCTTCACCGGCCAGTGGCTCGCGGTGATGCAGAAGCTCGGGCTGGCGAAGAATTTCTGGTTCGGCCACCAGGGCTGGGAGTACGTCGACCTCGGCCGCTTCTGGCAGTGGTTCCTGTTCCTCGGCCTCGGCATCTGGCTGGCACTGGTCGGTCGCGCCCTGTGGCCCGCGATCAGGAAGGGCGGCGAATCGAAGTCGATCACGATGCTGCTTTTCCTCTCGACCGTGTGCATCGGCCTGTTCTATGGCGCCGGCCTGATGTGGGGCGAGCACACCCACCTTTCGATGGTCGAGTACTGGCGCTGGTGGGTCGTGCACCTGTGGGTGGAAGGCTTCTTCGAGGTGTTTGCCACCGCGGTGATGGCGTTCCTCTTCACCCGCCTCGGCCTGCTGCGCACCAGCTCCGCGACGGTCGCGGTACTCTTCGCGACCATCGTGTTCCTCGCGGGCGGCGTGCTCGGCACCCTGCACCACCTGTACTTCACGGGCACGCCGACCGCCGTCGTGGCGCTCGGCGCGAGCTTCTCGGCTCTCGAGGTCGTGCCGCTCGCGTTCGTCGGCTTCGAGGCCTGGCACACCTACAAGCTCGGCCGGGCGACACCCTGGATGAAGCGCTACCATTGGCCGATCATGTTCTTCACGGCCGTGGCAATCTGGAACCTCGTGGGCGCGGGCCTCTTCGGCTTCCTGATCAATCCACCGCTGCCGCTCTACTACATGCAGGGCCTCAACCTGACGCCGCTCCATGGCCACACCGCGCTGTTCGGCGTCTATGGGTTCCTCGGCATCGGCCTGATGCTCTTCTGCCTGCGCGGCATCCGGCCGCTGGTGGTGTGGAACGAGCGCGCGCTCAAGACCTCCTTCTGGGCGCTCAACATCGGGCTGTCGCTGATGGCGCTGCTCACGCTGTTGCCGATCGGCGTGATCCAGCTGGGCGCGGCCATCGACCAGGGCTACTGGTACGCCCGTTCCGCCGAGCTCATGCAGCAGCCGATCATCCAGCTGCTGGTGTGGATGCGCGTGCCGGGGGATACCATATTCAGCGTGGGAGCCCTCGCGCTCGCGCTCTTCGTCCTCAGGCTGTGGATCGCACCGCGCGCCGCCGGGCAGGCGCGGGATCCGCAGGCCGCGGGCCTCGAACCAGGGAAGAGCGTTGGCTGAGTACTATCCGCAGATCAAATGGGTACACGTATTGATGGTCGTGCTGAGCGGCGGGCTCGTGTTCCTGCGCGGGCTTGCCGCCCACCTCGGGGCCACCTGGACGATGGCCTGGCCGCTGCGCTGGTTGAGCTACGCGATCGATACGGTGCTGTTCACCGCGGCGCTGATGCTCGTCACGATACTGCACCAGTATCCCTTCGTGCAGTCCTGGCTCACGGTGAAGGTGCTGCTGC
>CAZRLI010000081.1:0-8204 GCA_964600535.1 uncultured Steroidobacteraceae bacterium
CCGTAGGCGACCCCGTGGCGGATCACGCCCGCGTGCTCCTGGTCCACGAGTTCCGGCGCGTCGTGCTGCGCGATCCGCTGCTGCCCGCAGACATCCTGCCGCCGGCCTGGCCCGGGGCCGAGGCGCGCCGCCTGTGTGCGGCCATCTACATGCGGGTGCGGCCGGGGTCGGAACGCTGGCTGGACGCGCACGGGCGCGTCGAACCGGACGTCCCGCTGCCGGCTGCCCGCGGACTGGACGCGCGTTTCGCCGGCTGAGCCGCACCGTGCCGGCGCGCCCGCGGCGGCAACGCTCATGTTACGAAGTGCGCTTGTGGTGGCAGGTTCTGTAACATAAAATCGACTACATTCCCTGGAGAGTGCCCAGATGTACGCCCAGTCGCTGAACCAGCCGGCGCCGGAGGTCGGCGGCCCCGAGGACGCCGGCCGTCTCACGGCCTTCCAGGCCCGCATCGACGACGAACAGCGCATCGAGCCGAACGACTGGATGCCGGCCGCGTACCGGAAGACGCTGGTGCGCCAGATCTCGCAGCACGCGCATTCCGAGATCATCGGCATGCTGCCGGAAGGCAACTGGATCACGCGCGCGCCGTCGCTCAGGCGCAAGGCGGCACTGCTCGCCAAGGTGCAGGACGAGTGCGGGCACGGCCTGTACCTGTACGCCGCCGCCGAGACGCTCGGCGTCACGCGCGAGTCGCTCGTGGACGACCTGCTCACGGGCCGGGCGAAGTACTCGTCGATCTTCAACTACCCGACGCTCACCTGGGCCGACATCGGCGCCATCGGCTGGCTGGTCGACGGCGCCGCGATCATGAACCAGATTCCCTTGTGCCGCTGTTCCTATGGCCCTTACGCGCGCGCGATGGTGCGCATCTGCAAGGAAGAGAGCTTCCACCAGCGCCAGGGCTACGACATCATGCTCGCGCTCGCGCGCGGCACCGACGCCCAGCGGCGCATGGCGCAGGGCGCGCTCGATCGCTGGTGGTGGCCTGCGCTCATGATGTTCGGGCCGCCGGACGCGGAGTCGAGGCATTCCGCGCAATCGATGCGCTGGAAGATCAAGCGCTTTACCAACGATGAACTGCGCGAGCGATTCGTGGAGTTCACGGTGCCGCAGGCGCAATACCTCGGGCTCGAAGTGCCCCAGGGCAGCATCGACTGGAACGAGTTCCAGGAGGTGCTGCAGGGCAACGGGCCCTGCAACCGCGAGCGCCTCGAAGCGCGCCGCCGCGCCCACGAGGAGGGGCGTTGGGTGCGCGAGGCCGCGATGGCCCACGCGGCGAAGCAACGATCAGGCTACCGGGAGGCCGGGTGATGACCACAGCCGAGGACTGGCCACTCTATGAAGTATTCATCCGCGCCCGCGGCGGCCTCGACCACAAGCATGTCGGCAGCATCCATGCCGTCGATGCGCGCATGGCGATCGAGCATGCGCGCGATGTCTATACGCGCAGGCAGGAGGGCATCAGCCTCTGGGTGGTGAGGTCGAGCGAGATCGTGGCGTCCGATCCGGCGGAATCCGATGCCTTCTTCGAGCCGGCGCGCGACAAGGTATACCGGCACCCGACCTTCTACGAGATCCCGGACGAGGTGAAGACGCTGTGAGCGGGGCGCAAGGCGGGCCGGGCCATTTCACCTATGTGCTGCGGCTCGCGGACTCCAACCTCGTGCTCGCGCAGCGCCTTGGCGCATGGATCGGGCACGCCCCGGCCCTCGAGGAGGACCTGGCGCTGGGCAATATCGCGCTCGATCACCTCGGGCAGGCGCGGCTGTTGCTGTCCCATGCGGGCGCGATCGAGGGCCGCGGCCGCGACGAGGATGCACTCGCCTACCTGCGGGACGAGGACGGGTTCCGCAACGTCACGCTTGTCGAGCAGCCGAACGGGGACTTCGGTGACACGCTCGCGCGCCAGTTCCTCTTCGATGCCTGGCAGGTGGCATTGTACGAACGGCTTGCCTCGTCGGGCGACGCCCAGCTGGCGGCGATCGCGGCCAAGGGCCTCAAGGAGGCGCGCTATCACCTGCGCTTCAGCTCGGGCTGGATCGTGCGCCTCGGCGATGGCACCAGCGAGAGCCAGGCGCGGGTGCAGGCCTCGTTCGAGCGGCTCTGGCCCCATACGACCGAGCTGTTCGACGCCGATGCCATCGACCGGGAGATGTGCGCGGCGGGCATCGGCGCCGACCTTGCCGCGGTCCGAATCGACTGGGACCGGACCGTCGCTGGCACGCTGGCCGAGGCGACGCTCGTGCGACCCGCGGATCGGCCATGGCGCTGGTATGGCAAGCGGGGCGAGCACGGCGAGCACCTGGGCCGCCTGCTCGCCGAGATGCAGGTGCTGCAGCGCGCCCATCCGGGAGCGAGCTGGTGAATGCCGTCGCCGAATCCGATGTGCGCCTGCGCCTCGCCGACGTGCCGGATCCGGAGATCCCGGTGCTCTCGATCGTCGATCTCGGCATCGTGCGCCACGTGCGCGTGGCAGAGGGCGGCGCCGTCGAAGTGGGCCTGTCGCCCACCTACTCGGGTTGCCCCGCAACCAGCGTGATCAAGGCGAGCGTGGAGGCCGCGCTGCGGCGGGGCGGCTACCGTGAGGTACGGGTGGTCGACGTGCTCGCGCCGCCGTGGACCACCGCATGGATCAGTGCCGAGGGCCACCGCAAGCTCCACGACTTCGGCATCGCGCCGCCGGGCGCGGGTCCCGTGACATGCCCCCGCTGCGGGTCGCAGGACACCACGAAGCTGAGCGAATTCGGCTCGACGCCGTGCAAGGCGCTCTATCGCTGTACGCGCTGCCTCGAGCCTTTCGATCACTTCAAGTGCCTCTGACCCGATGCTCAGGTTCCATCCCCTCAAGCTCCGATCGAGGACCGATATCGCCGATGATGCGGTCTGCCTCGCATTCGAGGTGCCCGCGGCGCTGCGCGACGAGTATCGCTTCGCCGCGGGCCAGCATGTCGCCGTGCGCATGGCAGGCGACGGCGAAGAGCGGCGCACCTATTCCATCGTCAGCCCCGAAGGCAGCAGCGAGCTGCGGATCGGTGTGCGCGAGCAGGCCGGTGGGCGCGTTTCGCCGTTCCTCGCACGCCGGCTCGCGGTCGGCGATACGATCGATGTCCTCACGCCAAACGGCAGCTTCCACGCGCGACCCGACCCGGCGGTCGCGGGGCGCAGGGTCGCGTTCGTCGCCGGGAGCGGCATCACGCCGGTGCTCTCGATCGTCGCGACGGTACTCGCCCGCGAGCCCGCCAGCAGTTTCATTCTCTTCTACGGCAACCGCACCGCCGCGAGCACCATGTTCCTCGACGAGGTCATGGCGATCAAGAATCGCCATCCCGCCCGTTTCGCGGTCCATTTCCTGATGAGTCGCGAGCCGCAGGAAATCGAGCTCCTGAACGGGCGCATCGATGCCGCGCGGGTGCGCGAATTCGGGCGCGTGTTCTTCGATGCGGCGGCCGTCGACGAGTTCTTCCTCTGCGGCCCGGGCTCGATGAACGAGGTCGTGGCGGCCACGCTGCGCGAGCTGGGGGCGACCGGCAGGGTCCACAGCGAGCACTTCGGCATCCAGGCCGCGGCGTCGATCGCTGCGCCCGCGCCCGCACCCGCAAGCGCCTTGCCGGCCGAACCACGGGCGACGCAGGTCACGGTCGTGATGGACGGGCGTCGTCGCGCATTCAGCATGGAACGTGGCCGCGCATCGGTCCTCGACGCCGCCGACGATGCCGGGCTCGACCTGCCGTATTCCTGTCGTGCCGGCGTCTGTTCGACCTGCCGCGCGAAGGTCCTGAAGGGCGAGGTGGTGATGGAGCAGAACCACGCCCTCGAGGACTGGGAAGTCGCGGCGGGGTTCGTGCTCTGCTGCCAGGCGCGGCCGGTCACGGCCGAACTCGAGATCACTTACGACGAATAGGGCCCGACATGGCGTTCGCGACCATCCAGTTCAGCATCGAGCGTGGCATCGCGCGCCTCACCCTCGATCGGCCGGAGAAGCTCAACAGCTTCAATACCACGATGCACGAGGAAGTGCGCGCCGCCCTGGCGAGCGTCGAGCCGGGCGGCGGACGCGTACTGGTGCTGACGGGCGCAGGCCGCGCGTTCTGCGCGGGCCAGGACCTCGCGGACCGGGCGGTGGCCCCCGGCGCCGCCGCGGCCGACCTCGGGGAGTCGATCGAGCGGTACTACAAGCCGCTGGTGCTCGCGCTGCGCGCCCTGCCGGTGCCGGTGGTCGCGGCGGTGAATGGCGTGGCGGCCGGGGCGGGGGCCAACATTGCGCTGGCCTGCGATCTCGTCATCGCCGCGCGTTCGGCGAGCTTCATCCAGTCGTTCTGCAAGCTCGGGCTCGTGCCGGACTCGGGTGGCACCTGGAGCCTGCCGCGCCTGGTCGGCCCGGCGCGCGCGCTCGGCCTCACGCTGCTCGGCGAAAAGCTCGGCGCGGAACAGGCCGCGCAGTGGGGGCTCATCTGGCGCTGCGTCGACGATGGCGATTTCCCCGACGCCGTCGAGTCGCTCGCTGCACAGCTCGCCAGCGCACCGACGCGCGGGCTGGCGCGCACCCGGCAGGCGCTGCAGGAATCGTGGGGACGCACGCTTGCGGCGCAGCTCGACATCGAGCGCGACTACCAGGGCGAACTCGGTCGTTCAGCCGACTACGCGGAGGGCGTGGCCGCGTTCATCGCGAAGCGTCCGCCCGTGTTCACGGGCCGGTGAGGTGCAGATGGGTGGCACGGCGCAGGAACTGGCCGAGGCGAGCGTGCGGGCCATGTACGACAAGGATCGCGCATCGCGGGCGCTCGGCATGCGGGTGCTCGAAGTGCGGCCGGGAGCGGCCCGCGTCCGGATGAAGGTGCGGCCCGGGATGGCGAACGGCCACGGGATCTGCCACGGGGGATACATCTTCGCGCTCGCCGACAGCGCATTCGCGTTTGCCTGCAATTCACACGGCGCCGCGACCGTCGCCGCCGGGGCGACGATCGATTTCCTGCGGTCGGCGAAGGTGGGCGACCAGCTCGTCGCGGTCGCGGTCGAACGCTCGCGGGCGCGGCGCACCGGTGTCTATGACGTGACGGTGCACAACCAGCACGAGGACACGATCGCGCTCTTTCGCGGGCGCTCGCATCGGAGGGGCGCATGAGGCTCGAGAGTTACGTGGCCGGCCGCTGGCAGGCAGGCGAGGGCGAGCAGCAGTCGCTGCGGGATGCAACGACCGGCGAGGTCATCGCGCAGGCGTCGACGACCGGCCTGGACTTCGCCGGGGTGCTCGCGCACGCGAGGGACGTCGGCGGCCCGGCGTTGCGGCAGCTCACCTTCCACCAGCGCGCGGCGCAGCTGAAGGCACTCGCCAGGCGCCTCACCGAGGCAAAGGAGGAGTTCTACGCGCTGTCGCATGCGACCGGGGCGACGCGCGCGGACTCCTGGATCGACATCGACGGTGGCATCGGCACGCTGTTTTCCTATGCGAGCCGGGGCGTGCGCGAGCTGCCGAATGCCCAGGTGCTGGTGGAGGGCGACGTCGAGCCGCTGTCGAAATCCGGCGCCTTCATCGGCCAGCACATCTGCGTGCCGCGCGATGGGGCGGCGCTGCATGTCAACGCCTTCAACTTCCCGGTCTGGGGCATGCTCGAGAAGCTCGCGCCGACGCTGCTCGCGGGCATGCCGGCGATCGTGAAGCCGGCGACGGCGACCTGCTATCTCACGGCGCTCGTGTTCCGGCGCATCGTCGAGTCGGGGATCCTGCCCGAGGGCGCCGTGCAGCTCATCTGCGGCGGCGTCGGCGACCTGTTCACGCACCTCGGTGGCCAGGACGTGGTGTCCTTCACCGGTTCCGCGTCGACCGCGAACCAGCTGCGCAGCCATCCGGTCGTGGTCGGGCGTGCCGTGCGCTTCATTGCGGAAACGGATTCGATCAACTCCTGCGTGCTCGGCGCGGATGCGGGCCCGGGCGAGCCCGAGTTCGAGGCATTCCTGCGGGAAGTGGTGCGCGAAATGACCACCAAGGCCGGGCAGAAATGCACCGCGATCCGCAAGGCGCTGGTCCCGGCGACCCGGGTCGAGGCCGTCGCCGGGGCGCTCGGCGCCGCGCTCGCGGATGTCATCGTGGGCGATCCGCGGCGCGAGGACGTGCGCATGGGGCCGCTCGCGACGCACGGCCAGCGGCGCGAGGTACTGGCGCGGATCGCCGAACTGCGCCGCGAGGCGGATCTGGTGCATGGCGCCACGCTCGAGCTGGCCGGCGCGAACGCCGAGCGCGGGGCGTTCGTGGCCCCGACCCTGCTGCTGGCCCGCCGACCCGATGCGGCGCGGCAGGTGCACTCGGTCGAGGCCTTCGGTCCCGTGTGCACGATCCTCCCGTACGACACGACGGCCGCCGCGGTCGACCTGGCGCGCCGTGGCGAGGGCAGCCTCGTGGCGTCGGTTTTCACGGCCGACGAGGACATCGCGCGGCAACTGGCGATCGGCCTTGCCCCGTACCATGGGCGGCTGCTGTTCGTGAATCGCGACTGCGCGCGGGATTCCACCGGGCACGGGTCGCCGCTGCCCGGGCTGGTGCACGGCGGGCCGGGGCGCGCGGGGGGCGGGGAGGAGATGGGCGGGCTGCGCGGCGTGCTGCATTACCTGCAGCGCACGGCGGTGCAGGGCAGCCCGTCGACGCTTGCCGCGATCACCGGCCGCTGGGTGCGGGGCGCGCGCGAGATCCAGACGGGCAGGCACCCCTTTCGCCGCGCGCTGCACGAGCTCGCGATCGGCGAGACGCTGCGTTCGGGCGAACGCGAAGTCACGCTCGAGGACATCGAGCGCTTTGCGCAACTCACGGGCGACACCTTCTACGCCCACATGGACGAGGCGGCGGCACGCCGCAATCCGCTCTTCGGCGGGCGCGTGGCGCACGGCTATTTCCTCATCTCGGCGGCGGCGGGACTATTCGTCGACCCGCCCTACGGTCCGGTGCTCGCCAACTACGGACTGGACCGCCTGCGGTTCGCAAAACCCGTGCGCCCGGGCGATCGCATCAAGGTGCGCCTCACCTGCAAGGCGAAGTCGCTGCGTGCCGAGAAGGGCTACGGGGAGGTGGCCTGGGACACCGAGATCACCAACCAGGACAACGAAGTGGTCGCGAGCTACGACGTGCTCACGATGGTCAGCGCCGATCCTGTCGAGGGCGGCTGATCCGCGCCCGCGTCTCCTAGCGACCCTTGCGCCGGGCGCCCGGGCCGGCCCCGTCGCCGATGTCGTAGTCCTCGAAATCGCTGACGAGGTCCGCCGTGCGCTTCTCCTCGAGCAGCCGCTCGAGGCGGCGCCAGGCAGGGTCGCCGAGCTTCTGGCCCCGGCGCTTGGCGAGGTCGAGGTCCTTGATGACCCGGTCGAGGTCGAGGTCCTCGACCGATGAACTCTCCTCTTCCTCTTCCTCGTCGTCGAACTCTTCCGACTCGGGCTTCTCGCTCATGGCGGCGGACATTTAGCGCGAAACGCGTCCGGGTGCAACGGGCGCCTGCACGATCCGGGACGCCGTCAACGGATCAGGGCATTCATCTCGAAGATGGGCAGCAACATTGCAAATACGATGCCCATCACGAACAGGCCCATCACGATGATCAGCAGGGGGCCCAGCAGCCCGACCAGGGCGGCAAGGATGCCGTCGAGCTCGCGTTCCTGGCTGATGGCCGCGCGCTCCAGCATGGATTCGAGCTCACCGCTGGATTCACCGCTCGAGATCAGGTGGATCGTCATGGGCGGGAAGAGCTTGCTCTGCGCGAGCGAACGGCCGATCGGGGCGCCCTCGCGGACCCGCTGCCCCGCATCGACCACGGCGGTCTTCATCGGGATGTTGGTCACGACCTCGCCGGCGATCCGCAGTGCCTCGAGCACCGGCACGGAGGCCGCCGTCAGGATGCTGAGGGTACGGGTGAAGCGGGCGGTATTGAAGCCGCGCACCAGCCGTCCGATGAGCGGCAGGCGCAGCTGGAGCTCGTGGTAGCGGCGGCGTGCCTGCGGGTTCCTGAGCCACCGGGCGGTCCCGATCACCACGACCACGATGCCGGCGAGCAGCCACAGGCCCCACTCCTGCAGGAAGCTGCTGAGGCCGATCAGCAGGCGCGTCATGAGCGGCAACTGCGCCTTGCCGGTGTCGAACACCTCGACCACCTTGGGCACGACGTACACCAGCAGGCCCGTGACGATGCCAAAGCACATGATCGTCAGCACGATCGGGTAGA
>CAZRLI010000082.1:0-8130 GCA_964600535.1 uncultured Steroidobacteraceae bacterium
GTCCTTGCGCACGACCTGCCCGACCTGGTAGCGCGACAGGCGCGCGATCATGCCCGGGCCCACGAGCAGCGAGATCGCCAGCGCCGACATCGTGGCGAGAATCGCGCGCAGCGTCAGGTAGGAGAAGACGTTGAAGCCCGAGTACTCCGCGGTCAGTTCCTTGGCGAGCCAGTACAGCACCGTCCCCCCTATTGCGCCTGTTGCCCGCTGGCGAGCGCGTCGACCACGCGTTCCAGCCGGTTGGATCGCGAACCCTTCACCAAGAGGCTCACGCCCTTCACGAGCGTTGCGTCCAGCTCGCGCGACAGCGCTTCGGCGTCCGGGAACCAGCGCGCGCCCGCGCCGAAGGCCTCGACCGCGAGCGCCGACAGCGGGCCGGTGGCGAACAGGCGCTCGACGCCGCGCTCGCGCGCGTAGCGGCCGATGTCGACATGGGCCGCCTCGCCGTGCGCGCCGAGTTCGCCCATGTCGCCGATCGCGAGCCAGTGGCGGCCGGCGAGGTCGGCGAGCACGTCGATCCCTGCGCGCATCGAGCTCGGGTTGGCGTTGTACGAGTCATCGATCAGCAGCGCGCCGACCCGGGTGGTGCGGAAGTTGAGGCGCCCCTTGACCGGCCGCAGGGTCGCGAGCCCGGCGGCGACGTGCCCGAGGCGCGCGCCGGCCGCCAGTGCCGCGGCGGCCGCGGCGAGTGCGTTGGCGACATTGTGGCGCCCGGCAAGCTGCAACTGGATGCCGGTCTCGCCGGCCGGACAACGCAGCGTGAAGCGCGTGGCGAAGCCGTCCGGGCCGACGCTGGTCGTGACATCGTGCGCCCGGAAATCGGCGCCCGGCCCGAAGCCGAAGCTCACGACCCGCGCGTGCGTCATGCCGCGCCAGAGGTCGTGGAAGGCATCGTCGGCGTTCACGATCGCGACATCCTGCGGCCCGAGGGCGGCGAACAACTCACCCTCGGCACGCGCCACGCCCTCGAGCGAGCCGAAGCCCTCGAGGTGCTCGGCGCCCGCATTGGTCACCAGCCCGATGCCGGGTCGCGCCAGTTGCGCCAGCGCCGCGACCTCGCCCGGATGGTTGGCGCCGATCTCGATCACGGCGTAGTCGTGCGCCGCATCGAGCCGCAACAGCGTCACCGGCACGCCGATGTGGTTGTTGAGGTTGCCCTGCGTCGCGAGGCACCGGCCGGCCTGGGCGAGGATCGCGGCCGTCATTTCCTTGGCGGTCGTCTTGCCGTTGCTGCCGGCGACACCGATCAGCGGCAGCGTGAATCGAGCGCGCCACGCGGCGGCGGCGCGCGTCAGCGCGGCGAGGGTATCGGGCACGACGATCTGGGCGATCGCCGCGTCCTGGCGCGCCGGGATCACGACGGCGGCCGCGCCGGCCGCGGCGGCCGCGCCGACGAACTCGCTCGCATTGAAGCGCGGGCCGGAAAGGGCGACGAAGATCTCGCCCGCCCGCAGCGTGCGCGTATCGGTCGAAACGCCGGCATGGGCGCGATCCGCGCCGTGCAGCGTGCCGCCGCAATCGGCGGCAAAACCAGCGAGGGTGCGGGCGGCACTCATGCGGTCCCCGCCCGCGCCGCGCCCGCGAGCGCCGCACGCACGACCGCCTGGTCGCTGAATGCGCGCCGCTCGTGGCCCACGACCTGGTAGTCCTCGTGGCCCTTGCCGGCCACCAGCACGACATCCCCGGCATGCGCTTCGGCCAGCGCCCCGCTGATCGCCGCCGCGCGATCGTGCTCGACGCGGTACGGCACGCCCGCTGCGACGCCGCCGGCGATCGCGGCCGTGATCAGGGCGGCGGGCTCGGTACGCGGGTTGTCGTCGGTGATCCACAGGCGATCGGCGCCGCGACTGGCGATCTCGCCCATCAGCGGCCGCTTGCCCGGGTCGCGGTCGCCGCCGCAGCCGAACACCACGGTCAGCCGGCCACGGCAGTGGGCGCGCGCCGCCGCGAGTGACTTGTCGAGCGCATCGGGCGTGTGCGCGTAGTCGACGATCGCGAGCGGCGCGTCGCCTTCGCCACCGAACGACTCCATGCGCCCTGGCGGCGCCGTGCACCCGGCCAGCGCCCGTTGCGCGCTCGCGAACGGGATGTCCCAGGCAAGGAGCAGCGCAAGCACGGCCAGCACGTTGTCGGCGTTGAAGTCGCCGACGAGGCGGGTCGCAACGAGGCCCACGCCCCAGTCCGATTCGACGTCCAGTTCGAGGCCGCGCGGCCTCGCGCGGGTCGCGGTGGCGCGCACGCTGGCGCGCCCCTGGCGCGAGACCGTCGCGAGCCGCGCCGGATCGCCGGCATGCTGCTTCGCGAGTTCCACGCCGAAGGGGTCATCGACGTTGACGATGCGCGCGGCGAGCGTCGGCCAGTCGAAGAGCGCAGCCTTCGCCGCACCGTAGGCGCCCATCGTCCCGTGGTAGTCGAGGTGGTCGCGGGTGAGATTGGTGAACACGGCGGTGTGGAAGCGCACGCCGGTCACCCTGCCCTGGTCGAGCGCATGCGATGACACTTCCATCGCAACACAGTCGGCACCGGCCGCGCGCAGCGCGGCGAGCTGCCGATGCACGGAAACGGCATCGGGTGTCGTGTGCGACGTGCCGTGCAGCGCCCCGGCCGTGCCGTAACCCAGCGTGCCGCTGTAGCTCGCGCGCCGGCCGCAGGCGGTGAGCGCCTGCGCCGCGAGCCAGGCGGTGGTCGTCTTGCCGTTGGTGCCGGTGATGCCGACCACCGGGAGCGTGGCCGACGGCGCGGCGAAGAACCGGTCCGCGATCACGCCCAGCTGCGCGTGCAGGCGCGGCACGGGCAGGGCGAGGATATGCGCGGGGAATTGCGGGACGCGCCCGCCGGCCACGGGCTCCCACAGGATGGCGCGCGCGCCGCGCTCGATCGCTTCCGCCGCGTGCGCGAGCCCGTGGGTCGTGCGCCCGGCACAGGCGAGGAAGGCACCACCGGGGCGCACCTCGCGGCTCGACACCGTGAGGTCCGTGACCTCGACTTGCGGCGGCACGCCGGGCACTTCGGCGAGCAGCTCCGCGAGGCGGCGCGGCGGCGTGACGGGGGTGCCGATCATCGCAGCGCCACCTGCTGGCGGGCCGGGGTCGGCGTCGTGGCCGGCTCTTCCGGTGCACCGATCGCGGCATCGGGCGAAACGGCCATCAGCCGCAGCGCGCCGCCCACCACGCGCGAGAACACCGGCGCGGCGACGTCGCCGCCGTAGTACTGGCCCGCGCCCGGCTCGTCGATGATCACGACGGCCGCGAGCCGCGGGTGCGTGGCCGGCGCGACGCCGCCGAACACGGCCATGTAGCGGTCGGTCGAGTAGCCGCCCGCGTTCGACTTCCAGGCGGTACCGGTCTTGCCGGCGACGCGATAACCGGGAATGGCCGCGCGCACGCCGGTGCCGGCGGGCGTCACCACCGATTCGAGCATGTGCACCAGCGAGCGCGAGACGCGCTCGTCGAGCACGCGATCGCCGACCGGCGTGGCATCGACGCGCAGGAACGAGACCGGCCGCGACAGGCCGCCGCCGCCGATCGTCGCATACGCGTGCGCAAGCTGCAGTGGCGTCACCGACAGGCCGTAGCCGTACGACATCGTCGCGATGCCGATCGGCCGCCAGTGCGACCAGTGCGGCAGCAGGCCCGCCGACTCGCCCGGGTAGCCGCTGGTCGTGACCTGCCCGAAGCCGAGCCGCGTCATCGTGGTCCAGAGCTGCTCGGGATCGAGCGAGAGCGCGACGCGGGTCATGCCGACGTTCGAGCTCTTCGCGAGGATCGTCGCGAGGTCGATGCGGCCGAGGTTGTGCTTGTCCTCGATCGGCTTCACGCCGACCCGGATGTAGCCGGGCGAGGTGTCGACGATGCTCTGTTCGCTGTACTTGCCGGAGGCGAGCGCGGCGGCCACCACGAACGGCTTGATCGACGAACCGGGTTCGAGGATGTCGGTCGCGGCGCGGTTGCGATAGGTGCGCGCGTTGATCTGGTCGCGGTCGTTGGGGTTGTAGGCCGGCTGGTTCACCATCGCGAGCACTTCGCCGGAATCGACATCGAGCACGATCACCGAGCCCGACTTGGCGCGTTGCTCGCGGATCGCGGCCTTCAGCTCCCGGTACGCCAGGTACTGGATCCGCAGGTCGATCGACAGCACGAGGTCGCGGCCGGGGCGCACCGGACGGATGCTCTCGACGTCCTGCACCACGCGACCGTAGCGGTCCTGGATCACGCGCTTGGCGCCATCCTCGCCCGCGAGCCAGTGGTCGAAGGCGAGCTCGATGCCTTCCTGGCCCGCGTCGTCGATGCTCGTGAAACCGAGCAGGTGGCCGACGACTTCGCCGGAAGGGTAGTAGCGGCGGTACTCGCGCACGAGGTAGACGCCGGGCACGCCGAGCGCCTTGATGCGGGCGGCGTCGGCCGGCTGCATGTGGCGGCGCAGGTAGAGGAACTCGCGATCGAGGTTCGACGTGACGCGCCGCGCGAGCTCGTTCTTGTCGAGCTTGAGCGCCTTCGCGAGTCGCGGCAGCTGGTCGGTCGCAAGCGCGAGCTCCTGCGGATTCGCCCACACCGAGTCGACCGGGGTGCTGACCGCGAGCGGCTCGCCGTAGCGATCGGTCACCGTGCCACGATGCGCGGCGATGGTGGCGACGCGCGAGTAACGCGCATCGCCCTGGCCCGCGAGGAAACCATGGTCCATCAGCTGCAGGTCGACCGCGCGCCAGAGCAGGGCGCCCGCGGCCAGCACCAGCACGCCGAACAGCGCGAACACGCGGACGCGAAAGGACTTCGGCGTCGATTCGCCGCCGTCGAAACGCCCCCTGCCGCGGCCCCGGTCCCGCTCCCTGCCGCGCCGCGCGCGCATCATGGCCGCACGATCTCGATCTCCTGCGGCACCGGCGTCGCCATGTGCAGGCGCGCGCGCGCCACGTTCTCGACGAAGGCGTGCGTGGACCAGGCGCTCTGCTCCAGTTGCAGCTGGCCCCATTGCACCTCGAGGTTGTCGCGCGCCGCATTCAGCCGCTCGAGCTCGATGAAGAGCTGTCGCGAGCGATGCTTCGCCCAGATCGCCCCGCCCGCCGAGGCGAGCGCCAGCACCCACAGCAGCGGCACGGCGACCAGCAGTGTCCTGCGCGACAGGGCGATCACGCGCTGCGCTCGGCGACGCGCAGCACGGCGCTGCGCGCGCGGGGATTGGCGGCCACTTCCGCGTCGCTGGCCTTGCGCCTGGCGCCGACCAGGCGCAGCCGGGGCGCGGCGTGGGGCGGCAGCACCGGCAGGCGCGCGAGCACGGGGTCGACGCTCGATTCGCGCCGCATGAAATCCTTGGCCAGCCGGTCCTCGAGCGAATGGAACGCGATGACCGCGAGGCGTCCGCCGGGCGCGAGCACGTCGACCGCGGCCGCAAGGCCCGCGCCGAGCTGGCCGAGTTCGTCGTTCACCTGCATGCGCAACGCCTGGAACGTGCGCGTGGCGGGGTGCTTGCCATCGCGGGTGCGCACGGCGCCCGCGACGACCTGCGCGAGTTGTCGCGTGCGTTCGATCGGCGCGCGCGCGCGCGCCACCGCGAGCGCCTGCGCGACGCGGCGCGCAAACCGCTCTTCGCCGAGGGTGGCAATCACTTCGCGCATTTCATCGACAGTCGCGCGCGCGAGCCACGCCGCGACAGGCTCACCGCGTGCCGGATCCATGCGCATGTCGAGCGGACCGTCCTGGGCGAAGCTGAAGCCGCGTGCGGCTTCGTCGAGTTGCGGCGAGGACACGCCGAGATCGAACAGCACGCCCGCAACCGGCCGATCGCCCGCGTGGTCGTGCACGACCTGCCGAAGATCGGCAAACGGCGCCTGGACGAGCGTAAGCCGCACTTCGGACGCAAAGCGCACGCGGCCCGCCGCAATGGCCTGTGGGTCGCGGTCGAGCGCGAGCACGCGCCCTTCTCGACCCAGGGTTTCAAGTATCCGTGCCGTGTGCCCGCCGCGCCCGAACGTCGCATCGATGTATAGACCGTCCGCCCTCGGGGCGAGTCCTGCCAGCACTTCATCGACAAGCACGGGTATGTGCTCATCCATCGCGCCCGGCCCCCTGAAGCGGTCCGCGTCCGCCTCCTTCCCCGTCCAGATGCCCCGCCAATCAGAGCGACAGCGAATCGAGCTCCGCCGGCAGGTCCGTCACTGCCTCTTCGTGCGCGAGCCATGCGTCGCGCCGCTCGTTCCACCGCGCTTCGTCCCACAGTTCGAAGCGATTGCCCTGCCCCACCAACATTGCGTGCCGCGTGAGCGCCGCGAATTCGCGCAACTCGGGCGGCAGCAGGAAACGCCCATGACCGTCGAGCTCCAGATCGGTGGCATGGCCCACCATCAGCCGCTGCAGCCTGCGCGCCTGCGCGTGCAGGCTCGGCAGGCTCATCAACTTGCGTTCGATCTGCTCCCAATCGGGCAGCGGGTAGACGAGGAGGCACTGGTCGCGGTCGACGGTGACGACGAGGTGGCCCTCGCATCGCTCGGCAACGGCCGCCCGGTACCGGGTGGGCAGCGCCATCCGGCCTTTGTCGTCGAGCGTCACTTTTGTTGCACCGCGGAACATGCCGATATGGGCCCTAAGGAACCCATTTCTCCCCACTTTCTCCCACTTGGCGCCACTATAGGAACGCGGACTGGCACTGTCAACGCGTGCGGGGGGAAAAAATTGCGGGCCTACAAGAACTTACGCTTGCCTGGTCCGCGCCTGGCAGCCTCTCCGGTGCGACGACCGCTTAGCTATCAGGGGCTTGTGCGCTGAAGCTTATACAGTAGTTGAGAAGGAGTCGGCCTGTAAGCCGGGTTCTGTCGTGGGCAATCATTCCTCTGGGATCCCCGTCACCGGGGACCTCGAGCGGCCTACCCGGAAACACGCGCGGACATGCGCTGCGGTTACCCGCTGTTTCCCTATTTGGCCTTGCTCCAGGTGGGGTTTGCCGTGCCACCGAGTGTTGCCACCGGCGCGGTGCGCTCTTACCGCACCCTTTCACCCTTACCGCCCCCTTGCGGAAGCGGCGGTTTACTTTCTGTTGCACTTTCCGTGGGCTCGCGCCCCCCAGGCGTTACCTGGCACCTTGTCCGCAGGAGCCCGGACTTTCCTCCATGGCTGCCGAAGCAGCCACAGCGATTACCCGGCCGACTCCGCGCGCGAGGATACACCGCCTGCGAGGCGGACTGCGATGTCGTAGGCCTCGCTGCGCCGCGCGCCGGTGATCTGCGCCGCGAGCGCCGCGGCCTTGCTCGGCGGCAATTCCTTCGCGAGCAGCGCGACGACACGGCCGAGCTCGGCCGGGGGCACGGCGCTGGCGGCCACGTCCGGCGCACCGGCCACGACCAGCGTGATCTCGCCGCGTGCGACATTCGCATCTTCCCGCGCGAGCCGTGACAGCTCGGCCAGTGTCCCGCGGTAGACCGTCTCGTAGGCCTTGGTCAGCTCGCGGCCGATCGCCGCCTCGCGCCCGACGCCGAACTCGGCGGTGATGTCCGCGAGGCTCTCGGCGATGCGGTGCGGCGCCTCGAAGAACACCAGCGTGCGCGGCTCATGCGCCAGTTGCGCGAGGCGCTCCCGGCGTTCGCGGCCGCGTGCGGGCAGGAAGCCCTCGAAGCAGAAGCGCGCCGTCGCAATGCCGGCAATACTGAGGGCCGCGGTGATGGCCGAGGGGCCGGGCACGGCGCGCACTTCATGGCCGGCGGCGCGCGCGGCGCGCACCAGCTCGTACCCGGGGTCGGACAGCAGCGGCGTCCCCGCGTCGCTCACCAGCGCGACGACCGCGCCCGCCGCGAGCCGCGCCAGCAGCTCGTCGATCCGCGCCGCCTCGTTGTGCTCGTGCAGCGAGAGCACCGGTCGTGCCAGTCCCATGGCATTGAGCAGCTGATTGGTGCGGCGCGTGTCCTCGGCGGCCACCAGGTCGGCCTGCGCCAGCGCATCGCGGGCCCGCGGCGAGAGGTCGCCGAGATTGCCGATGGGCGTGGCGATCACGTCGATTCGGCCCGTGTTTGCAACCACTATACTCTCCTCGACGCCACCCCCGGCATCGTGCCGCCCGACGAAAGGCGAAGCAACTCATGTGGGCTTGTTTCCGGAACGAGAACTCGCGACGCGCCGCGCTGCTCGCGATCGCCGCCGCCGCCGT
>CAZRLI010000083.1:0-8111 GCA_964600535.1 uncultured Steroidobacteraceae bacterium
CCTTACCACTTGGCGACGCCCCAGCGGAAACCGTTACCGCCTATCCCGATTCGCCCCGCAGCCGCGCCAGCCGTGCGTGCAGCGGCGAGCGATCGAGCCCGCGCGCCACCCAGCCGCGCCACCTGTCCGGCACCCGCGCCGCCACGCGCTCGGCCGCTGCCGCGCTCCCGAACGCCGCGAACACGCAGGAGCCGGTGCCGGTGAGCCGCGCTTCCGCAAACTGGCCGAGCCAGTCGAGCGCATCGCCCACCGCCGGAAACCGCGCGCGAACCACCGGTTCGCAATCATTGCGGGTCGCCGCCTCAAAAAGGCCGCGTATTGTGATGATGGGTGAATTTCGTGTCAATTCAGGGGCCTGGAACACCTCGCGCGTGGCCACCGCGACCCCCGGATGGACCACCAGGAACCACCTTTCCGGCAGCTCCAGGGGCTGCAATCGCTCGCCGACCCCCTCCGCCCAGGCAGAACGGCCCTGGACGAATACCGGCACGTCGGCGCCCAGTTCGCCGCCAATCGACGCCAATTGCGGCAGATCCAGCCCTGTTTCCCACAACTCATTGAGGGCCACGAGGACGGTTGCGGCGTCCGAACTGCCGCCGCCCAGTCCCCCGCCCATCGGAATGCGCTTGCGGATGTGCAGGCGCGCGCCCTGCCCGGTCCCGCTCGCCGCCTGCAGCGCGCGCGCCGCGCGCACCGCCAGGTCCTCGTCCGGCGGCACGCCGGGCGGTCCCCCGGCGCGCGCGACGCGGCCGTCGGCCGTCACCCCGATCTCGATCGAGTCGGAGAAATCGAGCAACTGGAAGGCCGTCTGCAGCTCGTGATAACCGTCGGCGCGCCGCCCGGTGATGTGCAGGAAAAGATTCAACTTGGCCGGCGCCGGCCAGCGCGTCGGGCCCGCCGGCATGCGCCCCACCGTCACGGCCCCCAGCGGTCGACGACCAGCCGCACGCGCGTGTCGCCGCGCTGCGCCGAGAGGCGGCGCGGCAGGCTGCCGCGATCGCCCTCGAGCCAGGCCGCATAGTCGACCTGCCAGCCGTCCTGCACGAGTCGCGCGAGGCGCTGCCGGCCGCCGTCGAGCACCTCGTCGGCGGCGGCGCCGGGCTCTGGCACGCCACGCACCCAGTAGCGCAGCGCCTCGAGCGGCAGCGGGAAGCCGACGCGACGCTCGAGCTCCGCGCGGGCCGCCGCGCCTTCGAGGTGCTCGCCGCGCGAGGTACGCAAGTCGAGGCTGTCGCCGCGCAGCTCGACTTCGGCACCGCCGACACCGAGCGGCCCATCGAGGGAAATGCGCGACAGGTCGCCGGCCTGCCGCCAGCGCAGGGTCGCGTTGACGCCGGTGCCGGGCGCACTCAGCGCGACGCGCCCGTTCAGCGAGAAATGATCATCGGCCTGCAGCGCGGCGCGGCGCTCGGGCCATGGCACGGGCGCCTCGCGCATGGGCGCGGTCACGCAGGCCGCGAGCAGCGCGGCGGCGGCACACGCGGCAAGGGCGGCGCGTTGCGAGCTCACTGCGGCGCTGCCGGGAGATACCGCGCGATGGTCGCCTTGAGCAGCCGCGAGTCGGGATCGCGGGCAAGTGCGCGCGCCCACACGGTGCGGGCCTCGCCCTTGCGGTCGAGCGTCCAGAGCACTTCGCCCCAGTGCGCGCCGATCTCGGTGTCGCGCGACAGGCGGTAGGCACGCTCGAGCGGCACGAGCGCCTGTTCGCCTGCACCGCGCCGGTAGCGTACCCAGCCAAGGCTGTCCAGCATCGCGGGATTGTCCGGCGTCAGCGCCAGCGCCGCGGTGATGAGGCGGTTGGCGCGCGCGAGGCCCAGGCCGTGGTCCGCGAGCGTGTAGCCGAGGGCGTTCATGAGGCCGGGATCCTGCGGACGCCTGCGGTACAAGGCTTCGAACGCGGCAATCGACTCGCGCACGCGGCCGGCACCTTCGAGCGTGAGCGCACGCTGGTACGCGAGCCCCGGGTGCGCGGGATAGCGCGCGAGTGCGGCGTCGAGCAGCGGCAGCGCATCCGCGGCGGCGCCACTGTCGAGGAGCAGCGCGGACTTCGCGAGCGTCGCGTCCACGGCCGCACCCGGCTTGTCGGCGGCCTCGGCATCGAGCATCGCCAGCGCCTCGGCGCGCTTGCCCTGCTTCATCAGCACGGCCGCGGCGCGGCGGCGCGCGATCAGCCCGGCTCCCGCCTGCACCAGCCGGTCGTACATGTCGAGCGCGATCTGCTCGTTGCCGTGGCGCTCGGCGATCGCGCCGAGATAAAAGAGCGCCTCGGCGGGATCGTCGCCCGTCCGCAGCCGCTGGCTGAACCGGCCGGCCGCTTCCTGGACGTCGCCCTCGTGGAATGCGAGCAGCGCGAGGCGCCGCTCGGCCTGCGGGCCGGCATCGTCGTCCTGCAACAGACGTTCGAGCTCGATGCGTGCCTCCTCGACGCGGTCGAGCCGCGCGAGGGTTTCGGCGAGCGCGAAGGGCTGCCCCTTGGGATCGAGGCGGCGTGCGGCATTGGCCGCGCCGATCGCGCCGTTGGCGTCATCGAGCCCCGCGAGCACCTGCGCCAGCAGCAGCTGCGCGGCCGCCGATTGCGGGTCGCGCGCGATGGCCGCCGCGGCGAGCGCGCGGGCGTCGCTGAATACAAAGCTCTCGAACGCGAGGCTGCCGAGGAGGACCAGCGAGGGTGCATCGAGCTGCGTGACATCGACCGCCGAGCGCAGCGCGCGATAACTGCCGAAGTCGTTGCCGGTCTCGGCGGCGGCGGCCGCCAGTTCCGGCAGGATCTTGCCCGGGTCTTCGCCGGAGAGGCGCACGCTGTCGCGGAAGGCCTCCCCCGCCGCGTCGTTCTGGCCGAGGCGCAAGGCCACGATGCCGGCCTGCCGCGCGGCATCGGCGCTGCCCGGCGCGCGCTGGCGCCACCGTTGCGCGAGTGCCTGTGCGGCCGCGAATTGCTGGCAATCGAGTGCCACCTCCAGGGCCCGCTTGAGGGTGGCTTCCGGCAGCTGCGGCGCCATGGCACTCCGGGCGTAGCTGTCGGCGGCGGTGCGGCAGTCGCCGCGCTGCGCCGCCACCTCGGCGACGAGGGTGTCGGCGCTCGCATCGGTGGCGGAAGGCCTCTCGGGCCCGGCGGCGCAGGCCGCGAGCAACGCGGCCAGCACGGAAATCGTCCAGCGCATGGCCGGCACTATAGCGGAAGGCGCTCCGATCCCGGAGAATTCCGCACCTTCATGAAGGACTCCATACGCCAGCGCCTCGACCGTTCGCTCGATCGCAGCGAAGAGGTCGGGCGGCTGCTCGCCGACCCCGACACCGCGGGCCATTCGCGCGAGTTCCGCGAACTGTCGATGGAGTACGCACGCCTCGAGCCGCTCGCACAGCGCTATCGGCAGTTCCTCGCCCTCGAGCGCGAGCTGGCCGCGGCGCGGGAGCTCGCCGCGGACGCCGATGCCGGGCTGCGCGAACTCGGCGAGGAGGAAGTGCGGCGCCTCGGGGCCGCGCTCGAATCCGAATCGGGCGCACTGCGCGAACTGCTGGTACCGAAGGACCCGCACGACGATCGCAACATCTTCCTCGAGATCCGTGCCGGCACCGGTGGCGACGAGGCGGCGATCTTCGCGGGCGACCTGCTGCGCATGTACACGCGCTACGCGGAGCGCCGGGGCTGGACGGTGGAACTCATCTCGCAGAATCCCGGCGAACACGGTGGTTATCGTGAAGTGATCTGCCGCATCGTCGGCCGGGGCGCCTACTCCTGGTTCCGCTTCGAGGCGGGAACGCACCGGGTGCAGCGCGTGCCGGCCACCGAGGCGCAGGGTCGGATCCATACCTCGGCCTGCACGGTCGCGGTCTTGCCCGAGCTCGACGAAGTCGACGACATCGCGATCAACCCCGCCGACCTGCGCATCGATACGTTCCGCTCCTCGGGCGCCGGCGGCCAGCACGTCAACAAGACCGACTCGGCGATCCGCATCACGCACCTGCCCTCGGGACTGGTCGTCGAGTGCCAGGATGAACGCTCGCAGCACAAGAACCGTGCGCGCGCGATGGCGCTGCTCTCGGCGCGCCTGCTGGCGGCGGAGACGGACAAGCGCAATGCCGCCGAGGCAGCGGCGCGCAAGAGCCAGGTGGGCAGCGGCGACCGCTCGGAGCGCATCCGAACCTACAATTTCCCGCAGGGCCGGGTCACCGACCATCGCGTCAACGTGACGCTCTACCGGCTCGATGACGTCATGCAGGGCGATCTCGACGCGCTGCTCGGGCCGTTGCGGCTCGAGCACCAGGCGGCGCTGCTGGCGCAGGACGCGGCGGGCGATTCCTAGCCCGCCGTGCGCAGCCGCAGGTCGTCGAAGACCACCAGCAGGAAGGCACTGAGGTAGAGCACCGCGAGCGCCGCAGACAGCAGCACGATGGCGGCCGACAGGCTGCCCTGCACCGCGGCACCGGCGGGACTGGCGAGCCCGGTGACCACGGCCACCACGAGACCGGCGAGCACGACCATCACGATCAGCGTGGCGAGGATCGCGACCACGACCAGCGCCAGGCGGCGCCAATGCAGCTTCGCGAGCCTCAGGCCCGTCGCGACCGCGGCGAGCGACGATCGACCCTCGAGCACGAGGGCGGGCCAGCCGAGGCTCACGGCGGCGCTCGCCGTGAGCAGCGGCAGCAGGACCATCGCGCTGCGCAGACCCGCGGGCAAGGCCAGCAGCGCCGCCACGAGGCCGAACGGCAAGGCGATCAGCAGCACCACCACGAAACTGGCGAGGCAGTAGCCGACGATCGCGGGCACGCGCGCGAGCATGGCGCCGGCGCTGGCGGCCGCCGCGCCGCCGGTCGCGATGCGCTGCTGCCGCGCGAGCACGATCGCCCACAGCACGAGGCTGGCGACGGTCCCGAGCGCATACAGCGCCCACCATTCGCCGCCCTTGTCCGCGAGCGAGGCCGAAGTGAGCGGTACCGGCTTGCCATGCACGGCGACGTCATAGGCGGCAGGCAGCTGGCCGAGCAAGGTGCCGATGGTCGCGAGCGGCAGGCAGGCCAGCACCGAGCGGCCGAACAGCCGCAGGCTCGCCTCGATCACTTCGCGGACGGACGGCGGCTGCGCGAATGGCAGAATAGCGCTCGACATGGGTCCGACTTTAGCAGACGACGGCGAATCCATTGCGGGCCTGCTCGATCGCGCGCGCACCCTGCTCGCAGCCGGCGGCGCACTCGGCGGCCTTGATGCGCAGCGCGAGGCGCAGGCGCTGCTCGCGGCCGCGCTCGGCCTCGGCCGCGCGACCGTGCTCGCCCATCCCGAGCGCCGCATCGAGGGCGAGGCGCTGGCGCGTACGCGCGCCTGGATGGCGCGGCGCGCCGCGGGCGAGCCGCTCGCCTACCTCACCGGCGTGCGCGAGTTCTGGTCGCTGACGTTGCGCGTCACGCCCGACGTGCTCGTGCCCCGTCCCGAGACCGAGGGCGTCGTGGCCCGGGCGCTCGCCCTGGGCGATGAACGCCACGCCGGCAGCGGCGCGCTCGCGCTGCTCGACCTCGGCACCGGCAGCGGCTGCATCGCCCTCGCCGTCGCGCATGAGCGCGCGGACTGGCGGGTCACGGCCACGGATGCCTCGCCCGCGGCCCTGCAGGTCGCGCGCGGCAACGCGCAGGCACTGGGGCTCGCAGCCGTCGAGTTCCTCGAGGGGCGCTGGTTCGAGCCGCTCGCGGGGCGGCAGTTCGACATCATCGCCAGCAATCCCCCCTACGTCGCCGCGGGCGATGCGGCGCTCGACGACCGGGCGCTGCGGCATGAACCGCGCATGGCACTGACGCCGGAAGGGGACGGCCTCGCGGCGCTGCGGCACCTCGTCGACCGCTCGCCGCACCACCTGCGGCCCGGAGGCTGGCTGGTGCTGGAACACGGCGCCGGCCAGGGCCGGGACGTGGCCGACCTGCTTGTCGCGCGCGGCTTCAGTCACGTACGCTGCGCCCCCGATCTCGCCGGCCACGACCGCGTGGCCAGCGCCCAATGGCCCCATTGCACGGCAGGACCACCATGATCCGTTTCGAGACCTCCCTCGGCAGCTTCGACGTCGAGCTGAACGAGAAGGAAGCACCGCTCTCCGCCGCCAACTTCCTCGCCTATGTCGAGGCCGGTTTCTTCGACGGGACGATCTTCCACCGCGTCATCCCCGGCTTCATGATCCAGGGCGGCGGCATGACCGCGGGCCTTGAGCAGAAGGAGACGCGCGCGCCGATCCAGAATGAGGCGAAGAACGGCCTGCGCAACCTCCGCGGCACGCTGTCGATGGCGCGCACCAACGACATCCACAGCGCGACTTCGCAGTTCTTCGTGAACCTCGTCGACAACGCCTTTCTCGACAACGCTCCCGGCAACTACGGCTACGCGGTGTTCGGTCGCGTGACCGCCGGCATGGACACGGTCGACCAGATCGCCAAGGTGAAGACCGGCCGTTCGCGGGGACACAGCGACGTACCGGTCGAGGATGTCGTCGTGATCTCGGCGCGGCGCCTCGACGCCTGACAGGACCGCGACGCGTGGCACGAAAGGGGGTCGTGGCGCGGCTGGCGCGCGTGCTCCTGCTGCTCGTCGCCGGTTTCCTGCTCGCATCGGCCCTCGCGGTGCTCGCGCTGCGCTGGGTCGATCCGTGGACGAGCGCCGTCATGATCGAGTCGCGCGTCGAGGCCTGGCGGGACGGCAATACGGGCTACCGCCTGCGCCAGCGCTGGGTCGATTCCCCGCAGATGTCGCCGTGGTGCGCGCGCGCGGTGGTCGCCGCGGAGGACCAGCTGTTCTCGGAGCACGCGGGGTTCGATTTCGAGGCGATCCGCAAGGCCGCCGAGCACAACGCGCGCAGCAAGCGCGTGCGCGGCGCGAGCACGATCAGCCAGCAGGTCGCGAAGAACGTCTTCCTGTGGCGCGGCCGTTCCTGGGCGAGGAAGGGCCTGGAGGTCTGGTTCACCGTGCTGATCGAGGCGCTCTGGCCGAAGGAGCGGATCCTCGAGGTGTACCTCAACATCGCGGAGTTCGGCCGCGGCATCTACGGCGTGGAAGCCGCGGCGCAGGCGTTCTGGAAGAAGCCGGCGAGGCGCCTCACCCGCGTCGAGGCGGCCACGCTCGCGGCCGTGCTGCCGAACCCGCGCCGCTACCGTGCCGACGCGCCCTCGCCCTATGTGCAGCGTCGCCGCGACTGGATCCTGCGCCAGATGTCGGGAATCGAGCTGCCCGCCGCTACGGGCGGCGTGCCGCGTGCTCGCGAAGCGCGCTGAGCAGTTCGCCCCACCACAGGCCCATCGTGCGGATGAACGCGGCCGTCGCCATGCCGTGGCGTACCGGATGATCGGCGGGGAGGCCCGCCCAGCCGCGATGGATCACCGTGACACGCGTGCCGCCGCGGATCGCTTCGAACGCCACATCGACTTCGGTCTTCTCGTGCGGCGCGAAATTCACGCCGCGCCACTCGAAGACGAGCCGTGCGGGTGGCTCCCACACGGTGATCCGCCCGAATTCCACGAGCCGCGGGCCGGCGTCCCCCGGGTACTCCTCGAACAGCCGCCCGCCGACGCCGGGCTCGAAGTGCAACGCGCCGGGTGAGCGCCCTCCCGCCCTGAATCGCAGCCCGCGGCGCCACCAGAGGTCGGTCTCGCGCGTGAACAGATCGAATGCAACGGCCGGCTCGGCAGCGATCGTCACGCTCGCCTCGGCCTGGTCACCGGGCGCGCGTGCGCCGGGCACCCTGGCAGTCACCGCCGGCCCCGCGTGCGACGCTCCGCGTAGCGCTGGAATGCGGCCAGCTCTCCCGTCCAGAACGACTCGATGCCCTGCGCCCAGCCCCGCAGGATCGTGAAACGCTCGGCGCGCAACTGGTACAGGCGCACCCGCGCATCACCCTCGACGCCAGACTCCTCGACCAGCCCGCCGTGGCGCAGCGCGCGCAGGTGCTGGCTCATGCGCGGCGCGCTCAGCGAGAACTCGCGCGCGAGTTCGCCGGCGCGCGCCGGTCCCTTGCGCAGCCGCTCGACCAGCGCGCGCCGCGCCGGGTCCGCCAGCGCCGCGAGCGCGGCATCGAGGTCCGCCTCCCGGGTCGCGGTCATGCCCCGGACGTGCGCAGGCGCTGCATGAACCACCAGCG
>CAZRLI010000084.1:0-8034 GCA_964600535.1 uncultured Steroidobacteraceae bacterium
CCTTCGCGGTCGCCCTGGTCGTGATGCTCGGCGCACGTGTGCCGATCGAATTGCGCATCTTCCTGACCGCCGCCGCCATCGTGGACGACCTCGGCGCGATCGTCGTCGTCGCGGTGTTCTATGCCGGGAAGCTGCATTTCGCATCGCTCGCCGCCGCTGCCGCCCTCACGGGCCTGCTCGCATTGATGAACCGCTGGGGCATGTACCGCGTGCTGCCCTACGCGATCGTCGGCGTGGCGCTGTGGGCCTGCGTGCATCACGGCGGCCTGCACGCGACGCTCGCCGGCGTGATCCTCGCGATGTTCATCCCGACGCGGCCGCCGGCCCACCTGCGCGCCCTGACCCAGCAGGCCGAGAGCATCATCGTCGCCGAATCGCAGCACAGCGGTGAAGTGCTGCGGCGCGGGCCTTCGACGATGGCGCTGCGCATGCTCGACGCGATCCATGACCGGATCGAATCGCCCGCCGATCGCCTGTTGCGGCACGTCGAGCCCTGGTCCAGCTATCTCGTGCTGCCGCTCTTCGCGCTCGCCAATGCCGGGGTCGCGCTGGCGGGCGAGGTGATCGCCGGCCACGGACCGCTGATGCTCGCGATCGCCGCCGGCCTCGTGGTCGGCAAGCCGCTCGGCCTCGTGCTCGCCTCGTGGCTCGCGGTCGCGATCGGCCTCGCCGTGAAGCCCGTGGAGTACAGCTGGCCGCAGCTCGCCGGCGCAGGCGGACTCGCCGGCATCGGCTTCACGATGTCGCTCTTCATCGCCGGGCAGGCGTTTCCCGGCGCGGGCGATTTCGCCGCCGCGAAGATCGCGGTGCTTGCCGCGTCGGTCGTGTCCGCACTGACCGGAGTCGCGCTGTTGTGGCGCGCGGGACGCGCGGCAGCGACGGCGTAGGCGCGGGCGCGCTCAAGCCTGTCCAAAGGTAGCGCCGCCGCCCGCGAGCCAGGCGAGCTCGTCGGGCGTCGATTCGCGCCCCAGCAGGCGATTGCGGTGCGGGAAGCGGCCGAAGCGCTCGACGATCTCGCAGTGCTGCCGCGCATGGTGGAAATAGCCGTCGAACAGCGCGCGCCAGGGAGCGGGCGCGGAAGACTGCAATCCCGAGAACAGGCGCAGCGACTCGTGCTGATCTGCGAGGGACTCGCTGTGCTCGAAGGGCAGCAGCAGGAATGCCCGCTGCGCAAGCTCGATGCGCCCGAGGAATCCGGCCGCGATGGCCGCGCGCGCACTGGCGAGCGCCAGCGCGTCGCCCGCGAACGCGCGCGCCGTGCCGCGCCACACGTTGCGCGGAAACTGATCGAGCAGCAGCACGAGGGCGAGCGCGGATTCGGGTGCGGCCGACCAGTCCGCGAGTTCGGCGCCCCGGGCGGCCTCCATCAGGGGCAGAAAGCGATCGCGGATGCTCGCGTCGACCGCGGGGCCACCGGCAAACCAGAACTCCTGCCTGGCCTGCGCCTCGGCGGGTCCGCGGCATGCGTCGGCGAACCAGAACCCGAGAATTTCGTCAGCCCGTGTCTCCATGGAGACAGCCTTAGCAAACGGAGGCGGCTGCGGCAAGATTCCGGGCTGAATGGACGGCGGGCAGCGAGCTGTTCGCTGCGCGCCGTTCGCCCGAGGGAATCCCTGCACAGGTTGCATGAAGGGCGCGATGAATAGCCGCTCCGAATGCAAGGCGCCCGGCACATGCAACCTGTGCAGAGATTCCCTAGACTTGGACGCATGCGCAAGTTCCTCCTGGTGCTGATGCTCGTGGCGGGGGCGCGGGCCTTCGCCGCCGACTCCCTCTCCCCCGACGCGGCGGCGCGCTTCGCCCGGCTCGCGCTCGACTGTGTGCAGCGCGAGTACCCGAACAAGCTCTCGCACGTCCTCGCGAGCGATCGCGACGCGCGGCCCCCGCGGGAACTCACGCCCGCCTTTTACGGCTGCTTCGACTGGCATTCGGATGTGCACGGACACTGGCTGCTGGCGCGGCTCGCGCGGCTCTATCCCGCCGCGCCTTTCGCCGGCGAGGCGCGCGCGGCCCTCGCGCGCAGCCTCACCGCCGAGCATGTCGCCGCCGAGGTGGCTTATCTCGAGGCACCGGGCCGCGCCTCCTTCGAGCGGCCCTACGGCCTCGCGTGGCTGCTGGCCCTCGCCGCGGAACTGCGCGCATGGGATGACGCCGACGCACGCACCGGTTCGGCCGCACTCGCGCCGCTCGAGCAGGCCGCCGCCGCGCGCCTGGCGGCGTGGCTGCCGAAGCTTGCCTATCCGATCCGCACCGGCGAACACAACCAGACGGCGTTCTCCTTCGGCCTCGTGTGGGACTGGGCGGTCGGCACCGGCGACAGCGCGATGCAGGCGCTGCTGCGCGAGAAAGCGACCCGGTTCTACCGGCGCGATCGCAACTGCCCGATGGCCTACGAGCCCTCCGGCGAGGACTTCCTTTCACCCTGCCTCGCGGAAGCCGATTTCATGCGTCGCGTACTGGCGCCGGCGGAGTTCGCCCGCTGGCTCGACGGCTTCCTGCCCGGCATCCCGCGCACCGCGAAGCCGTGGCTCGCGCCCGGCATCGTCACCGACCGCACGGATCCGAAGCTCGCGCACATCGACGGCCTCAACCTCAGTCGCGCGTGGATGCTGCGCGGCATCGCGCGCGGCCTGCCTGCGCGTGACCCACGGCGCGCCGCCCTGGAGTCCGCGGCCGCCGCGCACGCCGCGGCCGCGCTGCCCGCCGTCACCGGCGAGCACTACGAAGGCGGGCACTGGCTCGGCACCTTCGCCGTTTACCTGCTGACGGCGGGCGCGGCCGGCCCCGGTCCGGCAGGGGGAGCGCCGCGGTGAGCGCGGCGCCCCGCCATCGCCGTCAATGCCGGTGGTGGTGCCCGCGCCGGCCGCAACGCGCGGGCTGAAAGTCCCGCGTCGCCACCCAGCGCGCAACCCGTCGCCCGAGGTCGGCGCCGTCCCACACGGAGCTGCGATAGTGCATGCCGCCGAAGACGCGCGCATCCACGATCTCCAGGACGAAGTCATCCGTGGACTCGAAGGCGCGCACCGGGGCCAGCAGGCCGGGGACGGTGCTGTCGATCGTGAAGGACAACCGCTTCGTGCCGTAAAACCGGCGCAGCGACTCGGCCGCCGCCCCCGCGGCGCAACCATGTGCCGCCGGGTACTCGGGATGGTTGGGCGTGGGGAGGAAGGGTGCCCAGCCGCCATCGGGCGCGGTCGCATCGTTGCCGTCCTCGGCCGCGCGCGGAATGGCGGTGCGCGCGCGCCAGAACCGGTAGTGGTACTTCGACTCGAAGCAGGCCAGCGCGGCATCGGACTGTGCCACCCACAGTACCGCGAGCAGGCGCGCGTTCGTGGCGATGCCTTGCGCGTCCGTCGCGAAGCGGCGCAGGTTGCGCGCCCAGAACGTCGGTGGGGCTTCCGTGTGGAAGCGGGCCAGGTCGGACTGCCCGGGCGTGCGCAGCACGCTCGCCATCGAACCCACCTCCTTCACTTCGTTGAAAACGTCCGCATAAGCCTCGCTCGTGAGCGCCGGCGGCCCGGGGGACCGGAAGCGGATCGCCGAAGGAATCGAAAAGGGCCTGAGGTAGGGCAGGAACGGATTGACGAGCGGCACGCCCGGCGTCGGCTCGAAGTCGCCGGGCAAGCCGGTCGGGGTGTACGTGGCGGGCCCCATGCGCCCGTCGTTCGCGCGCTGGGCCAGCACCTGGGCGGCGATGTCAGCACCTACCGCGAGGCCCTTCGCCTTCGACAGGCCCCCGCCGGCCGCCGCGACAAAAGCGTCGTAGGCGGGCTGGTAGAAAGTCGAACGGCCCGGGAACAGGCCCTTCAGCACGTGGTAGGCCGCGCTGACCGCCGCCGCCTCCCTGGACGCACCCCGGGTCGGCGCATGCGGGACGGCCGCGAAGGGCTGGTAGCGCCCGTCGATCGCGTTCACCGCGTCGTACATCGCGACGTGCAGGGTTGCCAGGTCGGTCGCATAGATCGGTCGCTGTTCGGCCTCCGTCGAGGGTGGGGGCAGCACGGTGCCCATGGGTGGCGCGATCGTGTTGATCGCGATTTCATCCCAGCTCGCCACGACGTCTGCCCGCCCGATGAGCGGCCATCCGCACGACAGGAGCAAGCAGGCCACGAGGGCCCCCCGCAAAGACTGATACCGTCCGGTTTTCACGTTTGTTCTCCCTGGCCACCGCGGCCGCCGCGTGGGCAGGGAAACTGCCCGGGCCCGCGGGGCGGTGCGTGAAGACCCGGTGAAGGTCGCGTGAAGAGTGATGATTCCCGCTGCTCCGGTCGCAGCCCTATGCGAGCCGGGCGACCTCGACAGCCTGCCCCGCCACCGTGACCCGGTCACCGACCCGCGCGCCGATCAGCGCCTCGGCCGCGGGTGATACCCAGCTGACGAGGCCGCGCGCGGGATCAGCCTCGTCCTCCCCGACGATCCGCAGCACGCGGGTCGCACCGGTCGCATCCCGCAGCGTCACCGCGACGCCAAAGCGCACGATGTCGGGCGCGGCGGCAGGCGTGACCAGCCGCGCACTCGCCTTGCGGCTGACCCAGTAGCGCAGGTCGCGCTCGATCGCCGCAAGCGCCGCGGCATCGTGGCCCGCCTCGCCGCCACGCGCGGCCTGGCGCGCGGCGCGGCGCGACGCCTCCAGTGCCCGGACCTCGGCGTCGATCTGCGCCAGCCCGCTCGCGGTCACGAGGTTCGGGTGCGGGCTCACGGCGCGCTCCGGCAGCGCCACCTCGCCATCACCCTCCTTGACGAACGCGCGGCTCATGGCTTGCGCGACTGCGCCTCGAGGCGCTCCGCGAATCGCACCCGCCCCGTCGCGCGCGCATGCCCGATCAACGCACCGATGTCCCTGGCCTGCGCCACGGTCTCGCCGGGCACCGCGCGGCCCGCCGCCTCGAACAGTTCGAGGGCCAGCGAGAAGCGGCGGGCCGCGACGAGCCGGCCGATCACGAGCTGTGCGACGAGCGCGCAGGCATGCGCGTCGTCCCACTCCACGGACCGGGCCAGGAACGCGCGCGCATCGGACTCGAGCGATTCGCCGCCCGCTTCATCGAGCCAGCGGCGCAGCGGTTCGATGACCCGCTGCGGTTCGTGGAGGCGCGCGGGCACGTAGGCCTCGTCGAGCATGGCCGCACGGCGGCGCGCCCGTTCGCGCTCGGCGCGCTCGCCGGCGCGTTCCGGGCTCACCTGCGGCTCGAACCCGAGGGCCTCCCGCCGCTCGTGTATCGCCCCACCGATCAGGCAGAAGAGTGACAGCAACAGCCACAGCGAGGTTGCGATCCGCAAGGCGTCCCACGCGGCGAGCCGGCCGAGGGCCGCGATCACCGCCGCACAGGAGAAAGTCGCGGCGAGCAGCACGACATACGCACGGCCGAGCCCGCGGACCACGCGCACGAGCGTCACGGGGTTCACGGCCTCGAGCGCGCTGCCGGTCACCCCGAGCACCGCCGCGGTCGCCGGCAACAGCAGCAGGAGCAGCGCCCCGACGGCGTAGCCGATCGCCCCGCCGATCCCTGTCACGAGGCTGTAGGCACCGGCGCAGATGAGGAATTGCATGAACGGGCGCTGCTCGAAGGGATTGATCATCTCGGCGGACAGCACCGGCGGGTCCTCGATGCCCTCCGCTGACAGGTCGAGCAACACGTAGGCGTACTTGAAGAGCCAGGTGAGCAGGATGACCTGCAGGGGCAGGCCAAACGGGCCGGCCTGCTCGCCGAGCAGCAGGAGCAGCGTGAACGTCGCGACGAAGATGAGCCCGGCGGGGCGCGCCGGCCGCAGTGCATGGCGCAGGAGCGACATGCGCCGATTGTCGCAGTTACCGGATGCGCACGCGCAATCGCAGGATGAAGGACGGCTGGCCGGCCCCGCCCGCCGCATTCATCGTCCCGGTCGGCGCGATGCGCACGCCGGTGACGGCGCCATCGAAGCCCTGGCCATCGGGAACCGGCGTGTAGTTGTACGGTGCGCCGCCGCCGGGCTGATTCGAATAGCTGACATCGGCCGCAGCATTGAACGCGAGACCGCTCGCGGGCGAGCCGTCGATGAATTCCACCGGCCCGCCGCCCCCCGCCGCGACATAGAGCGCCGCATCGGCCGGCAGCGGATCGGTGATCACGAGCGAGCTGGCGTCGACGGTGCCGGGACCGGAGTTGATGACGGCGATCGAGTAGCGCACCACGGCGCCCGGGATGCGCTTGGGATTCGTCGCCGCGTTGAACGGGTCGGACAGGACTTCCGAGACCTTCGCGACCTGCAGTGTCGGCAGCGGCAGCGCGACCGTGAAGCCACCGACGCCGAGGTCCGTCACCGTTCCTTCAGTGCCTTCCGCGGCGCTCACCCGCATCGACCAGCCACCGGGGGCGGCAGCGGGCGGCAGCGTGTAGGCGTATTCGTAGGTGCGCGTCGCGGCGCCCGAATCGGCGACCTGCACCATCGCGGCATTCGCCACCTGTGTCACGCCATCGGCGTCGACGAGATCGAGCCGCGCGCCCGCGATGTCGAAGCTGCCGAACGGGTCGCCCACGACGGCGCGCACGTGGATGGTGTCGCCCGGGAAGAACGACGCCGTGCCCACACCGCCTGGATAGGCCGCATTGAAGCCCGTCACGCTGTCGACATTGATCACGGTGGCGCTGTTCAGCAACACGCGCGAGTAGGCAATACCGCCTCCGAAGGGGTGGACGCGCGTCACCGGTGCGCCCGTCGCGGGTACCGACTGCCGGATGCTCAATGCCAGTGTCGAGCCGGAGGGAAAGGTCCGCGACACGGCATTGGGCAAGACGATCTGGGTCGGAAAGCCGCTGCCGGTCAGGTTGTTGGGTATCGATGTCAATGTCACCGTCGTGCTGCCCACGGTGCCCAGGGCACTGCTGGCGAGCGTGACGACGAGCGTCCGGTTGCCACCACCGCCGCCGTTGCGCGACAGCCAGAGCGGCACCGCGATGTTGCCCGCCGGAATCGTCACGGCCCGCTGCAGCGGCGGTGCGAGTGTCCAGGTGGCGGTGGAACCCGCGCCGATCGTGACCACGGCTTCGCCCGGCGCCGCAGGCACCCGTGAAAGCGGCGTACCGGCCGTGCCGCGCAGGTAGAGCGGCTTCGTTCCCCCGGACGGTATCTGCGAGGGCGAGACGATCACCTGCGGTGCGGCGGGCGTGGCGCCGACGCCGAAGGGATTGCCGATCGTTGCGGTGTTGTCGATCGGCGTGCCGGGCGAGGTGCCCGCCGGGACCTGCACGTCGAACACGATGGTTGCACTGCCGTTCGGCGCGATCGCGACGCCCGAGACGTCGAGTTGCGCGGGCGTCGAATTGTCGGTCGCTCCGGCCGGAATGCTGACGACGGACAGGGAGGCCGTGTTGGCGGGCAGTGGATCAGTGACGGTAACGCCAGGCGCTGCGATCCCCGCGGACTCCCGCAGCGTGATCGTGTAGCGCAGCGTGTCGCCGGCATCCGCCTCGCCGCCATTGAGATCCACCACGGTCTTCGTCGACGTGGAAAGGTCGGACCCGGTGACGACGGTAGGGTCCGCCACGGAATTGTTGCCTGCAGCCAGGTCCAGGCTCGCGCTCGACACCTGTGCGTTGTTGACCACCGCGGGTATCGCGGCCGCGCCGACCGCCACCGTCAGTGTGATGTCGGGCAGGGACTGCCCGGGATCGAGGAAGGGCGGGTGCGTGCAGGTCACGACCTGGGCGGCGGCGGAGCAGTTCCAGCCCGTCCCCGTGCCCGAGACATAGGTGAGGCCGGCTGGCAGCGTGTCGGTCACGGTGACCGTGTTGTCCTCGCGCTGCTGGCCCGCCGCGTTCGACACGCGCAACGTGTAGGCACCATTGGCCCCGGCGGCGAAATTGCCCGCATGGAACTTGGTGATCGACAGGTCCACGGTCGGCTCACTGGTCGCCGACACGACTTGCGCGAGCAGCAGCACGAGATCGCCGCCGGCCGCGAAGCGTGTCGTCGCCGATGTCTGCCCCGCAGACAGCAGCGACGAGACATCGAAGGTATCGACGTCGAAGCCGTAGCTCGTCGCGTTGCCGATCGAGT
>CAZRLI010000085.1:0-7966 GCA_964600535.1 uncultured Steroidobacteraceae bacterium
AGCGGCGCGGGCAACGCAGTCACCGTGCGCGTCCAGGTCACGATCAACTGAGGGTGAAGTTCCCCACCACGAGGTGACCTTGAAGAGCCTGCGAGGCGATACTCCTGCGACACCCCGGGGCGGGTCGGCGAATAGCCGGCCCGCCCCGGCGGCGTTTTGGCGGTATCTGGCCGCACGCGCGGGATGCGTGCTGGCGCTCGCGCTGCTCGCATCGAATGCGACGCAGGTCATGGCACAGACGCCTCCGGGCACGGTGATCCGCAACATCGCCACGGTGGAATACCTCGGGGCAGGTGGCGTACGCGAGCAGGTGGCCACGAATGCCGCCGACCTCGTCGTCGCCCCGCCCCCGAGTCGCGCGACGCTCACCCTGTTGCGCGGCAGCCCGCAGGCCCCACCGGGTGCCACGGCCGTCACGCAGTGCCTCGGCTCGAGCGGTACCGTGACACTGCCGCCCCCGGTGCTGTCAAACGGCACGACGATCGACCCGACCCGGCCCGCGCCGCTCGCGGTGACCAGCACCGTCCACGGTGGCGAGGCACTGTTCCTGCGCCTGCGGGACCCCGACCAGAACTTCGACGCCGCTGCGATCGATACCATCGAGCTGGAGGTTTCGGCCACGGGCGGCGATCGGGAACGGGTGCGGCTCGCGGAGTCGACACCGGACAGCGGCGAGTTCGTCGGCTACATCCAGACGCGCGCCGCTGCCGCAAGCGCCGGCAACTGCGTACTCGAGGTCGAACGCGACGCGACCCTGTCTTCGAACTACGCGGATCGGCTTGACGCGACCGATACGGCGAGCGCGCAGGCGCTGGTCGATCCGTTCGGCCTCGTCTTCGATTCACGCACGGGCGCGGCGGTCAACGGCGCCCGCGTGCGCCTGGTCGCGGCGGGCGGCGCGCCCGCGCAGGTCTTCGGTGACGACGGCACCAGCGCCTATCCGGCGGAAGTGGTGACCGGCCAGCCGGTCACCGACGCCGGCGGCACGCTGTACAACTATGCCCCCGGCGTCTTCCGCTTCCCGCTCGTCGCCCCCGGCAACTATCGGCTCGAAGTCATCCCGCCGCTCGGCCACGCATTCCCGTCCAACGCCACGGAGGCGCAGATCCAGGCGCTGCCCGGCGCGCCCTACGCGATCGGCCCCGGGTCATTCGGCCTCGATTTCCCGGTGCCGGGCCCCACGCCGTCGAACGTCGACGTGCCGCTCGATCCTTCGGGCAGCGCCCTGCTCGTGCAGAAGTCGACCACCACGACGGTGGCCGCCACCGGCGACTTCGTCCAGTACTCGGTCAGCGTGCGCAATGCCGGGACCGCAGGCGCATTCACCGGCGTCACGCTCGTCGACCGGCTACCGCCCGGCGTGCGCTATCGATCCGGCTCGACGCGGCTCGGCGACGTGCGCGGCGCCGATCCCGCCGTGGGCACCGATGGCGGCACCCTCAGCTGGCCGATCGGCACACTCGCGGCCGGCGCCACCGTCACGCTCCGTTACGTCGTCGAGATCACGGTCGGCGCACACGGCCCCGAGCTCCAGAACAGCGCGCAGGCCCTTGCCGACGGCGGTGCCACATCGAATGCGTCGCAGGCCGTGATCCAGTTGCGCGAGGAGCTGCTGCGCGAACGGGCGATCGTGATGGGCCGCGTGGTGGCCGGCGATTGCAGCGCGGAAACGCGCACGCTGCCCGGCGCCGCGAACGTGCGCGTCTACCTCGAGGACGGGCGCTACGCGATCACCGACGAAGATGGCAAGTATCACTTCGAGGATGTGCTGCCCGGCTCGCACGTGGTGCAGCTCGATGCGCTCACCGTGCCGGCTGGCTACCAGGCTGCCCTGTGCAGCGCGCAGGCGCGCCACGCGGGCCGTGCGGCATCGCAGTTCGTCGATGTGCGCGGCGGCGCGTTGTGGCGGGCGGATTTCAGGCTCGCCGCGCAGCCGGGCGCGGCGCCGCTGGCGCAGCGGGCCGCCCCGGGCACCGTGGCGGTCGACTTGCCGAAGGCGGCGCGCTCGACGGCCGCCACCACGGCCCGCACCGATCGCGCAACGCTCGAGGGCATGCCGGATTTCACGCTCGAGAAGCTGCCGCCGGGGATCCAGTGGCTGTGGCCAGGCCCGGACTTCAGCGCGCCGATACCGAGCGTGAAGATCGCGATCGCGCACGGCCCCCGCGACCGGGTGGACATCAGCCTGAACGGTGCACCGGTGAGCGCGCTCAACTTCGACGGCACCACCACCAACAACGCCAGGACCGTCGCGGTGAGCCGCTGGGGAGGTGTCGACCTGCGGGAAGGCGAGAACACGCTGGTGGCGACGGTGCGCGGGCCCGATGGCAGCGTGCTGAGCACCATGAGCCGCGCGGTGCACTACGCCGGCGGCGCCGTGCGCGTCGAACTCGCCCGGGAGCGCTCGACGCTGGTGGCCGACGGCCGCAGCCGGCCGGTCGTCGCGCTGCGGCTCTTCGATGCCTACGGCAAGCCGGCCAGGCGCGGCACGACCGGCACCTGGCGTGTCGATGCGCCTTATCGCACCTGGTGGGAAGTCGCCTCGCTGCGCGACAACCAGCTCGTGTCGGTCGGCCCGCGCGAACCGACCTTCGAGGTGGGCGACGACGGCGTCGCCCTGCTGGAACTCGAGCCGACCGCCCAGACGGGTACCGCGGTCCTGCGGGTGCGGCTGAACGACCGCCAGGCCGAGGAACTGCGCGTGTGGCTCGAGCCCGATGCGCGCGACTGGATCCTGGTCGGGCTCGCGGAGGGCTCGACGGCCTATCGCACGATCGCGGGCAACGCCGAGGCCGCGGCCGGCGCGGACCTCGACGCCGATTTCACCCGGGACGGCCGCGTGGCGTTCTTCGCCAAGGGTCGCATCAAGGGGCAGTTCCTGCTGACGGTCGCCTATGATTCGGCGCGCGATCCGGCGCTGGCGAAGCGGCGGCTGCTCGGCGTCATCGAGCCCGATCGCTACTACACGCTCTATGGCGACAGCGCCGATCCGCGCCATGAGGCCGCGAGCGCCGAGAAACTCTACGTGAAGCTCGAGCGTCGCCAGTTCATGGCCCTGTTCGGCGACTTCGAGACCGGCCTCACCGTCACCGAGTTGACGCGCTACAGCCGTTCCTTCACCGGCCTGCGCAGCGACTATGCCGGTGAACGCTTCGCCTACAGCGCCTTCGCCGCGGATTCGTCGCAGGGATTCGCCAAGGACGAGCTCGCGGGCGACGGCACCTCGGGGCTCTACCGGCTCAGCCGCGGCAACATCGTCATCGGCAGCGACAAGTTGCGCATCGAGGTGCGCGACCGCTTCCGCAGCGAAGTCGTGCTCGAGACCCGCCCACTGTCGCGCTTCGTCGATTACAGCCTTGACTATGCGGCGGGCACGCTGTTCTTCAAGGAACCCGTGCCGCGCCGCGACCAACGCTTCAATCCCGTCTACGTCATCGCGGAGTACGAGGTGAACGGCCGCGGCGAGCAGCAGGTCACGGCCGGCGGTCGCGCGAGCATGAAGTTCGCACGCGGCCGCGCGGAGCTGGGCGCGAGCTACATCGATGAAGGCGCGACCCGGGGCGACAGCACGATCTACGGATCGGACCTGCGCTGGCGCATGGGCCGCGCCACGGAACTGCGCGCCGAAGCCGCGCACAGCACCTCGGACGATCCCGCGCGCGCCCGCGACGCCGATGCCTACCTCGCCGAGCTGCGCCATGTCACCGAACGCCTCGATGCACGGGCCTATGCGGGCGAGACCGAGCCGGGCTTCGGCACCGGCCAGCAGCTGTCTTCCGAGACCGGCACGCGCAAGCTCGGTGTCGATGCGCGCGTGCGCATTTCCCGCGCCTGGCAGGGCCTCGCGGAGCTCTATGGCGAGGAGGCGCTGACGAGCGGCGCCGAACGACGCCATGCGAGCCTCGAGCTGCGGCGCGAGGGCGAGACGCGGCGGTTCGGCGTGGGTGTGCGGGGCGTCGAGGACTCCGGCACGCCGGATGGCACCCGGCGATCGGAGCAGGCATTCGCCAGCGGCAGCATCGACCTGTGGGACCGCCGCGTCACCCTGCGCGGATCCGCCGACACGAGCCTCGGCGGCACGGATGCCGCGAGCATCGACTATCCGGACCGCTATCTCGTCGGCGCCGACTACGCACTGCGGCGCGACGTCAAGCTGTTCGCCGAACTGGAGCATGCGGACGGCGCGCGCATCGACGCGGACATGGCACGCGTCGGCGTCCGGGCGACCCCCTGGAACCGCGGCGAAGTGAGCACCAGCCTGACCCAGCAGGCGAGCGAGTACGGCCCGCGCAGCTTCGCGAACTTCGGCCTGGCGCAGGGCTTCCAGCTCACGGACCGCTTCGCGCTCGACGTCGGGATCGACCAGAGTCACACGGTGAGCGGCCCGGGCGTCGCGCCCCTCATACCGGGTCGACCGCTCGCCTCGGGCTCGCTGACGGACGACTACTTCGCGAGCTACGTGGGCGCGCTCTATCGCAGCGCCCTGTGGACGGCAACATCACGCGCCGAATGGCGCAGCTCGGATCGCGAGGATCGCCTGGTGCTTTCCGGTGGCCTCTATCGGGAGCCGGTGCGCGGCCACGAGTTCGCATTGAGCGTCCGCGCGATGCAGAGCGACTTCCCGGCCGGCGCGGACACGACCGCCGCGGACACGCAGTTCGCCTGGGCCTTCAGGCCGGTCGAGAGCCGCTGGATCGTCCTCGACCGGCTCGACCTGCGCTACGAGCGCCAGGGCGAGGGCGCGCAGGGCGTCGAGGCCGCACGACTGATCAACAACCTCAACACCAGCTGGCAGCTCGACGATCGCACCCAACTCGGCCTGCAATGGGGCCTGCGATACGTGCGCAGCAGCTTCGACGGCGAGCGCTATGACGGCTTGTCGGATCTCTACGGCATCGACCTGCGACGCGACCTGACGGCGCGGCTCGATATCGGCGTGCACGGCACGGCGCTCAATTCCTGGGAATCCTCGGTGCACGACTACTCGCTTGGCGTGGACCTCGGCATCACGGTCGCGCGCAATGTCTGGGTCTCGATCGGCTACAACGTGCAGGGCTTCGAGGACGAGGATTATGCGGCGAGCCGCTATACGGCCAGCGGGCCGTTCATCAAGCTGCGGATGAAGGCGGACCAGGACAGCTTCAAGGACCTCCTCCGGCTGCGCCGGCGCTAGTCCGGCTTCAGCCGGCGCAGACCTCGGCCGCGCCGCCCTGCTCGCGTGCACGAAATCCAAACAGCGGCGCGGTCTCGACCTCGACCTTGCCGGTTGCCAGCACCACGCGCCAGGTCCAGCTGATCACCTCGACGCGATCGCAGTCGCCCACGGCCGCGGCCCGCGTGAGGACCGCAAGGTCGAGGGTATGTTCGAGCACGGCGGCCGTGCTGCGCGTGGCACGCCCGAGGATCACGTTGCCGAAGTTGTTGTAGGCAGTGAACTGCCACTGGTAGGCCGCGAATGCAGCGACGAGTTGCGCGTCGAGCGGCCGCGCGTTGAGCGTGCTGGCCACGGGGTCGAAGAAGGAGCAGCGATAGACGCGCATGCGGACATAGGCGTTCGGCGGGGAGCGGGGCACACGACCGAATTCGTAGTAGCGCGGATCGGTGATCGTCGCCGCCAGGTCGGAGTAGTCGGCCGCGTCATGCGCCGCCGTCTCGGACCACGCGAGTGCCTCGTCCCAGTCATCGGTGCAGCCCGCGAGGTGCAGGGTCGTCACCTGCCCATAGCCGGCCGGCGGCAGGTCCAGCGGGAAACCCGGTGGCGTGCGCTGCCGGTCGCTGTAGAGCAGCGCGGCGATCTCGGCGTCGGTCTGTTCCACGGCACGGGCGGGCTGCGCGGGCGCGCCCACGGGCGCCGTGGGCGGGCCATCGCCGCCGCCGCCGCAACCGGCGAGCCCCAACAGCAGCAGGATCCAGAGCCGCATGACACAGCACCTCCAGGGGCGATATCGGCTCCCGGGTGCGGGACTTGAGGCGCGGCGCGCCGCATTTGACAGTGGCGGTAAACTGTCCAGTCCATGCAACACATCCGTATCCGCGGCGCGCGGACCCACAACCTGAAGAACATCGATCTCGACCTGCCGCGCGACCGGCTGATCGTCATCACGGGCCTCTCGGGTTCGGGCAAGTCCTCGCTGGCCTTCGACACGCTGTATGCCGAGGGGCAGCGGCGCTATGTCGAATCGCTGTCGGCCTATGCGCGGCAGTTCCTCTCGATGATGGACAAGCCCGACGTCGACTCGATCGAGGGACTGTCACCGGCCATCGCGATCGAACAGAAGGCCACCTCGCACAACCCGCGTTCAACCGTCGGGACGGTGACTGAGGTCCACGACTACCTGCGCCTGCTCTACGCGCGCGTCGGCCTGCCGCGCTGCCCGGACCACGGCGGCGACCTTGCCGCGCAGACGGTGAGCCAGATGGTCGACCAGGTACTGGCACTCCCCGCAGGCGCGGCGGCGATGCTGCTCGCGCCCGTGGTCGAAGGTCGCAAGGGCGGGCATCACGAGGTGCTCGACGACCTGCAGGGCCAGGGCTTCGTGCGTGCGCGCATCGACGGCCGCGTCTGCGAGTTCGACGCATTGCCCACGCTCGACCCGAAGAAGAAGCACACGATCGAGGCCGTCGTCGACCGCTTTCGCATCCGGGCGGATGCGGGGCAGCGACTCGCCGAGTCTTTCGAGACGGCGCTGCGCCTCTCGGGCGGCAACGCGCGCCTGGCGCTGCTGGAGGGCGGCGGGGAGGAGATCCTCTTCTCGAGCCGCCATGCCTGCCCGGTCTGCGGCTACAGCGTGCCGCTGCTCGAGCCGAAGATGTTCTCGTTCAACAACCCCGCGGGCGCCTGCCCCGGCTGCGACGGCCTCGGCACGCAGGATTTCTTCGACCCGAAGCGCATCGTCGTGCACCCGCACCTCTCGCTCGCCGGCGGCGCGGTGCGCGGCTGGGACCGGCACAACAACTACTACTTCCAGATGATCCAGTCGCTCGCGCGGCACTACCGCTTCGATATCGAGGCCCCGTGGCGCGAGTTGCCCCCGAGGGTGCAGCGCGCGCTGCTCGAGGGCAGCGGCGAGACCAGCATCGAATTCCGCTATGCAGAGGGGCACGGCAAGCTGAAGCGCACGCGCCACGCGTTCGAGGGCATCGTCCCGAACCTCGAGCGGCGCTACCGCGAGACCGAGTCCACGCGCGTGCGCGAGGAACTCGCGAAGTACCTCGGCACGCGCCCCTGCCCGGACTGCGGCGGCTCGCGCCTGAACCGTACCGCGCGCCATGTATTCGTCGCGGACCACAGCCTGCCACAGCTCGCGCAGTTACCGGTCGGCGCGGCCAGCGACTACTTCGCGGCGCTCGCGCTCGCCGGCTGGCGGGGCGAGGTCGCGGCTCGCATCGTGCGCGAGGTGGCGGAGCGACTGCGCTTTCTCGTCGACGTCGGCCTCGACTACCTGACGCTCGATCGCAGCGCCGAGACCCTCTCGGGCGGCGAGGCGCAGCGCATCCGGCTCGCAAGCCAGGTCGGTTCCGGGCTCACCGGCGTCATGTACATCCTCGACGAGCCCTCGATCGGACTGCACCAGCGCGACAACCGGCGCCTCCTCGGCACGTTGCGCAACCTGCGCGACATCGGCAACACCGTGATCGTCGTGGAGCACGACGAGGAAGCGATCCTCGCCGCCGACCACGTCGTCGACCTCGGGCCGGGTGCCGGCGTGCACGGTGGCGAGATCATCGCCCGAGGCACGCCGGACGAGATCAAGGCGGCGGCGGCGTCGCTGACGGGCCGCTACCTCTGCGGTCGCGAGGCAGTACCGCTTCCGGCCCGGCGCACGAGCCCCGGCAGGAAGCAGCTGCGCATCGTCGGCGCGACCGGCAACAACCTGCGCGGCATCACGGTCGACATCCCGCTTGGACTCATTACCGCGGTCACCGGCGTGTCGGGTTCCGGCAAGTCGACCCTGATCAACGACAC
>CAZRLI010000086.1:0-7876 GCA_964600535.1 uncultured Steroidobacteraceae bacterium
AGATCGTCTTCCAGCTGATCGAGGGCCTGAAGGGCAGCCCGCTGTCGGAGCGCGCGCAGGCGCTCGGCCAGCAGCTCGGCATCCTGCTGCTGCTCGCGCTGATGGGCGTCGCGCTGTTCAACGATTTCGCGCGGCAGTTCAGTTGAGATCCCAAAGAACAATCCAATGTACGGTGACCCTGCATGAAGCGTAGTGCCGCGCTCGTCCTCTTCGCGCTGACCCTGCAGGCGCGGCTCGCTTCCGGTCAGTCGGACGAGGCGTCGTTCACGGTCGGCGACATCCGCGTCGAGGGCCTGCAGCGCGTCTCCGAGGGCACCGTCTACAACTACCTGCCGGTCAACATCGGCGACCGGCTCGATGCGCAACGGGTCCGCGAGGCCGTTCGCGCGCTGTACGCGACCGGGTTCTTCCGCGACGTCGAGATCCGGCGCGACGGTTCGACGCTCGTGGTCGTGGTGCTCGAGCGGCCCTCGATAGAAAGCTTCGAGATCACCGGCAACAAGGACGTCAAGACCGAGGACTTGTCGAAATCGCTGCGCAACGTGGGACTCGCCACCGGCAAGACCTTCGACCGCTCGGTGCTCGAGGACGTCAAGCAGTTCCTGACCGACCAGTACTACAGTCGCGGCAAGTACGGCGTGCAAATCGACACCAAGGTCGAGGACCAGCCGGGCAACCGCGTCAAGGTCAAGATCGAGATCAAGGAAGGCAAGCGGGCGAAGATCCGCGAGATCAACATCGTCGGCAACACCGTCTACAGCGACAAGGACCTGACCGGCGACTTCGAGCTGAAGACGCCGAACTGGCTATCCTGGTACAAGCAAGACGATCGCTATTCGAAGGAAGCGCTGCAGGGCGACCTCGAGAAGCTGCGTTCCTACTACCAGGACCGCGGCTACGCGAACATGCAGATCGACTCGACCCAGGTCGCGATCGCGCCCGAGAAGGACGACATGTTCATCACCGTGAACGTGAGCGAGGGCGCGGTCTACAAGGTGTCGGAGGTCAAGCTCGCGGGCAACTTCGTCGTGCCCGAGCGCATCCTGAAGAACTACCTGATCGTGCAGCCCGGCCAGACCTTCTCGCGCAAGTGGGTGACCTCGACGCAGGAACTGCTGCAGAACCGGCTCGGCGAGGAGGGCTATGCCTTCGCCAAGGTCGATCCGGTGCCGACCACGGACGAGGCGAAGAAGGAGATTGCGCTCACCTTCTTCGTCGATCCCGGCAACCGCGTGTACGTGCGCCACATCCGCTTCGAGGGCGTGGAGAAGACCAACGACGAGGTCCTGCGCCGCGAGATGCGCCAGCTCGAGGGCGGCTGGCTGTCGAACTCGCTGCTCGAGCGCTCCAAGCAGCGCCTGCAGCGCCTGCCTTACATCGAGAAGGTGGAGTCGGAGACGACGCCGGTGCCGGGCGTGCCCGACATGGTCGATGTCACCTACACGATCAAGGAGGGGCCGTCGGCGCAGCTCGGCGGTGGCATCGGTTATTCCGAGTCGCAGTCATTCGTCCTGAATGGCAACTACGCGGACAGCAATTTCTTCGGCACCGGCGAGCGCGTGTCGATCGACCTGAACACCGGCCGCTACAGCAAGGTCTACGGCGTGTCGTGGACCGATCCGTACCGCACCATCGACGGCATCGCGCGCACGCTGTCGTTCACCTACCGCGACGTCACGCAGTTCACCTCGGCCTCGTCCGACTTCTCGTCCGAGTCGATCACCGCGGGACTCGACTACAGCTACCCGATCACCGAATACCAGGCGGTGCGCTGGGGCGTCGCGCTGCAGCGCTCCTCGCTGCTGACCGCGGAAGGCAGTGCGCAGCAGGCGATCGACTGGGTGCGCAACAACGGCAATGCGTTCAGCGACACGTTCACCTATACGATCCCGACGACGCCGCCGCAGCAGCGCTCCGTCACCGTCTACGGCACGAAGTTCAACACCGCCGAGCTCGTGGCCGGCTGGTCGTTCGACTCCCGCAACCGCACGCTGTTCGCCGACCGCGGCGTCCGCCATGCGCTATCCGTCTCCTACACCGTGCCGGGCAGCGACGTCGAGTACTGGGTCGCGAACTACAACTACCTGCAGTACATCCCGCTGTTCGGCTCCTTCACGCTCGCGCTCGACGCCGAACTCGGCTATGGCATGGATGTCGGCGACACGACCGCGCTGCCGCCCTACCGCCAGTTCTTCGCCGGCGGCCCCGAAACGGTGCGCGGTTACGAATCGAGCCGGCTCGGGCCGCGGGACCAGTTCGGCAATCCCTACGGCGGCAACCTCAAGGTGATCGGCAAGGCGGAGATCATCCTGCCGATGCCCGCCAAGTTCCGCTCGAGCGCCCGGGCCAGCATCTTTTACGACCTGGGCAACGTGTTCCAGACCGGCAACCGCTATACGTTCTACGGGCAGGACGGGGTGACGCCCGTCGATTACGGCTTCAGTTATGATAAATTGAAGCATTCGGCGGGACTCGCCGTGCAGTGGCTCGCGCCGCTCGGCCTGTTCCGCTTCAGCTACGCCATCCCGCTCAATGCATACAAGGGCGACAGCGTGCTCTTCCCCGACGAGAAAGAGGGTTTCCAGTTCTCGGTCGGGCAGGCCTTTTGACCGTCCAGTTCTTGCAGAGGAATCAGCGTGACCGTGTTCAAATCGACGTTCCTTGCCCTTGCGGCCCTCGGCGCCCTCGCGGCGGCCCCGGCCTTCGCACAGTCGAAGATCGGCGTGGTGGACTATGGCCGGCTGATGGAGGAATCGCCGCAGGCGAAGACCGCCCTCGATGCCATCCGCAACGAGTTCGCGCCGAAGCAGAAGGACCTCACGACGCAGCAGCAGGTCCTCAAGGCCAAGGAGGACAAGCTGCAGAAGGACGCGGCGACGATGTCGGCCGACCAGCGCACGCGCACCGAGAAGGAGCTGCGTGACGGTTACCGCGACCTCGAGCGGCGGCGCCAGGAGATCCAGGAGGATTTCAACGCGCGGCGCAACGAGGAAATGTCGCGCCTGCAGCGCACCCTGATCGAGGAGGTGCGCGGTTACGCCAAGGCACAGGGTTACGACCTCGTGCTCGCCGACGGGGTGCTGTACGCCAACACCAGCATGGACATCACCCCGGCCGTGCTCGCGAACCTGAAATCCCGCGCACCGGCGGCCTCGGCCCCGGCCGTGCCCAAGCCCGCGGGCAAATAAGCCGGGCGCCACGATGTCGGCCTCGCTGGGCGAGCTCGCGGTCCGGTTCGGCTGCGAGCTGCGCGGCGACCCGGACCAGCGCGTCGAGCACGTCGCGACGCTCGTGGGTGCAGGGCCCACGGCGCTCGCGTTCCTCGCCAATCCCAGGTACCGCCACCAGCTGGCCCAGACGCGTGCCGGCGCGGTGGTGCTCGCCGCGGCCGACGCGACGGGCGTCGAGCGTCCCGTGCTGATTGCCGCCAATCCCTACGCCGCCTACGCGCGGATGGCGGCCGTGCTGCACCCGGCGCCCGTGGCGCCACCGGGCATCCACCCGAGTGCCTGCGTCGCCCCGCTCGCGCAGGTCGCGCAGAGCGCGCACGTCGGCCCGCAGGCCGCCATCGGGGCGGGCGCGCGCATCGGTGAACGGGCCGTGATCGGCCCGGGCTGCGTGATCGAGGCGGGCGTCGAGATTGCCGAGGACGTCCGGCTCGCGGCGCGCGTGGTGGTCTGTCGCGGTACCCGCATCGGGGCGCGCACCATCGTGCAGCCGGGCGCGGTGATCGGCGGCGACGGCTTCGGTTTCGCGCCCGAGCAGGGTGCCTGGCTCAAGGTGCCGCAGGTGGGCGCAGTCGTGATCGGCGCCGATGTCGAGATCGGCGCGAACACGACGATCGATCGCGGCGCGATCGACGACACGGTGATCGAGGATGGCGTGAAGCTCGACAACCTGGTGCAGATCGGGCACAACGTGCGCATCGGCGCGCATTCGGCGCTCGCAGGCTGTGTCGGCGTGTCGGGCAGCGTGACGATCGGCAGGCGCTGCCAGATTGGCGGGGCCGTCGGCATCGCCGGTCACTTGACGATCGCGGATGACGTAGCGGTGACGGGGTACAGCCTCGTGAGCCATTCGCTCACCGGAGCAGGGGTCTACTCGAGTGGCATGCCGGCGATGCCTGCACCGGAATGGCGTCGCGCAGTGGCACGCCTGCATCGGCTCGATCGCCTCGCGGGGCAAGTGGCGGCGCTCGGGAAGCGCTTGAACAGGAACCAGGATGACTGACGCTTACATGGACATCGCCGGCGTGCTGCGCTACCTGCCGCATCGCTATCCCTTCCTGCTGGTCGACCGGGTGCTCGAATGCGAGCCCGGCAAGTCGATCCGCGCGCTGAAGAACGTCACGATCAATGAGCCGTACTTCAACGGGCATTTCCCCGCTCGCCCGGTGATGCCCGGCGTCCTGATCGTCGAGGCGCTCGCGCAGGCCGCCGGGATCCTCGCGTTCGCCACCGTGGGCAAGGTCCCGGAAGATACATCGGGTTTCTACCTGGTCGGCATCGACGAGGCGCGCTTCCGCCGCCCCGTCGTGCCGGGCGACCAGCTGGTGCTCACTGCACGCCTCGAGCGCTCGATGCGCAGCATCTGGCGCTTCGCGACGACCGCATACGTCGCGGACGAGGAGACTTCGTCCGCCAGCATCATGGTCGCCACCGAGCCGAAGGCGGCCAGGCCGTGATCGACCCGCGCGCCATCGTTTCGCCGCAGGCACGCCTCGCGGCCGACGTCGAGGTGGGGCCCTTCGCGGTCATCGGGCCGGGCGTCGAAATCGGGCCCGGTTGCAGCATCGGCACGCACGCGGTGATCGAGCGCGACACGCGGCTCGGCGCCCGCAACCGCGTGTACCAGTTCGCCTCGCTCGGCAGCAGTCCCCAGGACAAGAGCTACAGGGGCGAGCCGACCCGCCTCGAGATCGGCGACGACAACGTGTTCCGCGAGTTCTGCACGGTCAACCGCGGCACGACGAAGGACCAGGGCGTCACGCGCATCGGCAGCCAGAACCTGTTCATGTCGTACTCGCATGTGGCGCACGACTGCGTGGTCGGCGACAAGGTGGTGCTCGCGAACCTCGCGACCCTCGGCGGCCACGTGCACCTCGGCGACTGGGTGATCATGGGCGGCTTCTCCGGCATCCACCAGTTCTGCCGGGTCGGCGCGCACGCCTTCATCGCGAACAACGCGGCCGTCACCCGCGACGTGCCGCCCTACGTGATGGCCGTGGGGCAGCCCGCGACCCCGCATTCGGTCAATTCCGAAGGGCTCAAGCGCCGCGGCTTCACGGCGGAGAACATCCGCAACATCCGCAACGCGTTTCGCACTCTCTACCGGGAGGATCGCAAGCTCGCGGACGCCCTCGACGAATTGCGCAAGGTCACCGCGAGCCAGCCGGAGATCGAGCCCTTCGTCGCGTTCATCGACGCCTCGACCCGCAGCCTCGTCCGGTAGCGGCGCATGGGCGTGCGCGTCGGGATCGTGGCCGGCGAAGCGTCGGGCGACACGCTCGGCGCCGCGTTCATCGCGGCGGTTCGTGCCCGGCAACCCGACGCCAGCTTCTTCGGCGTCGCGGGGCCGAAAATGATCGCGGCGGGCTGCGAGGCCTGGGAACCGGCCGAGTCCCTGGCCGTCATGGGGGTCACCGAGGTGCTGCGCCACCTGCCGCGCCTCTGGCGCCTGCGCCGCAGGCTGGAGGCGCGCTTCCTCGGGGCACGCCCGGACGTGTTCGTCGGCATCGACGCGCCGGAGTTCAACCTCGGCCTTGCCCGCAGGCTCAGGGGCGCGATGCGCACCGTGCAGTACGTGAGCCCGCAGGTGTGGGCCTGGCGCCAGGGGCGCGTGCGCAAGATCGGGGCCGCCTGCGATCTCGTGTTGTGCCTGCTGCCCTTCGAGACGCGCTTCTACGGCGAGCACCACGTGCGTGCCGTGTTCGTCGGCCACCCGCTGGCGGACCGCATCCCGCTCGAGGTCGATCGCGACGGCGCGCGGCGTGCGCTCGGGCTGGCGCCGGATGCGACGGTGGTCGCGGTGCTGCCGGGAAGCCGCCTCGGCGAGGTGACGCGCCTCGGCGAGGCTTTCGCCGGCGCCTGTGCGTTGCTTGCGTCGAGGCGCGAGGGCCTGGCGTTCGTGGCGCCGATGGCGAACGCCGCCGTCCACGACCTGTTTGCGGCCCAATGGCGCGCGCAGGCGGGGGAACTGCCGGCATGCCTGATCGAGGGTGGCGCCGACCGCGCGATCATCGCCGCGGATGTAGTATTGGTGGCGTCGGGAACCGCGACCCTCGAGACGGCGCTCTGCGGGCGGCCCATGGTCGTCGCTTACCGCCTCGGTGCGATCACGGCGCTGATCCTCCGGACGCTGGGACTCGTGAAGGTGCCGTACTTTTCGCAGCCCAATCTGCTCGCCGGCCAACGCCTCGTGCCGGAGTTCTTCCAGGAAGCCGTGACCCCGGGCAATCTCGCGGCTGCGCTCGAAGCGCAGCTCGCCGATCCGGCGCGCGCGCGGCAACTGGCGCAGGAGTTTCGCCGCATCCACGAGATGCTGCGCGTCGATGGCGCGCGCCGCGCGGCGGACGCCGTGCTCGAGCTGGTGGGCCCGCGGTGAGCACGGTGCGCATCGCGGGGGTCGATGAGGCGGGCAGGGGACCGCTGGCCGGGCCCGTGGTGGCGGCGGCCGTCATCCTCGATCCGCGCCGCCCCATCGACGGCCTCGCCGACTCGAAGCAGCTCGCGGCCGACGTGCGCAGCCGGCTGGCGGCCGAGGTCCGCGACTGCTCGCTCGCCTGGGGGGTTGCCTGGGCCGACGCCTGCGAGATCGACCGGCTCAACATCCTCGAGGCCACCCTGCTCGCGATGCGGCGCGCGCTGCTGCGATTGCCGGTGCGGCCGACCCGGGTCCTCGTCGACGGCAATCGCCTGCCGGGGCTCGCCGACCTCGGCTTCGCGGCCACGGCGCGCGCGATCGTGCGCGGCGACCAGAGCGAACCGGCGATCAGTGCCGCCTCGATCCTCGCCAAGACCTGGCGCGATGCGCTGATGTGCCGGCTGCACGCCTGCTACCCGGGCTTCGGCCTCGATGGCCACAAGGGTTACCCGACCGGCGCCCACGTCGCGGCGCTGCGCGAGCTCGGCCCTTCGCCGGTGCACCGCCTCTCGTTCGGGCCCTGCCGGATGCACCTGGCATGAGCGCCACACGCGACCCGGGCTTCGTGCACCTGCGCGTGCACACCGAGTACTCGCTGGTCGACAGCGTGGTGCGGGTGCCGGAACTGGTCGGCGCCGTGGCCGGCGCGGGCATGCCGGCGGTGGCCGTCACCGACGAATGCAACCTCTTTGCGATGGTGAAGTTCTACCGCACGGCCCTCGCGGCGGGCGTCAAGCCGATCATCGGGGTTGACCTGCTGGTGCGGGAGGCAAGCGAACGGATGCAGCCTGCGCGCCTGACGCTGTTGTGCCAGAACGCCGCGGGTTACGGCAATGTCACGCGCCTCGTCAGCCGCGCCTATCGCGAGGGCCGGCGCCAGGGTGTGCCGCTGGTCGAGCGCGAGTGGCTCGACCGCGATTGCTGCGCGGGCCTGCTGGCGCTGTCCGGTGCGGCGCAGGGGGACATCGGCCGTGCCTTTGCGGCGGGGCGGGCGGCGCAGGCCGCGCACTGCCTCGATGCGTGGCTGGATCTCTTCGACGACCGCTTCTACATCGAGCTGCAGCGCGTGGGCCGGGCGGACGAGGAAGCCTACATCGCCGCGGCAGTGGCGCTCGCGGGCAGGCGGGGCGTGCCGGTCGTCGCGACCAACGACGTGCGCTTCCTCGCGCCGGATGCCTTCGAGTCGCACGAGGCGCGGGTGTGCATCCAGGATGGGGCACTGCTCGCCGATCCG